>NZ_JAMYLI010000005.1:0-265142 GCF_040317955.1 Mesorhizobium sp. M1342
AAGCCTCCAAACCCCGCCCCCGGCCCCCGTGTCTCCCCAAACCCCAAACCGCCCCCCCCCCCCACCCCCCCCCCCCCCCCGGGGCTCCCGCCCGCCCCCCCCCCCCCCCACCGGCCGGGGGCCCCCGCTCGACTGAGCAGTTCCACCAGACCGGCAACATCGGCGCGGTCGGCCTTGGCCGGCGGCATAAACGCACAGTAGGGATGCCCGAGGCGCACCGAGACGGAGGAGAGCGCAATCAGCCGACCGGCCTCCAGATCGGCGCGCGCCATGACCCGCTGGCCAAGGGCGATGCCCAGACCCAGTCTTGCCGAGGCGATCGCCAGGCTGGACAGGCCGACGCGCCGCCCGTGCGACGGGTCGGGCGAGCGACTGCCGCCGGATGCCGCGAACCAGTCCGCCCAGGTCGGGTGCGAGGCATAGTTCGGCCCCCAATTGGTGTGGATGAACTGGCTCTCGTGCAAATCCGCCAGACTGGGATCGCCATTGCCGTGCCGGTGCCAGAATTCCGGTGCACAGACCGGCAGGACATCGTCATGGACGAGACGAACAAGTTTCAGCCCGGGATAGTGATAGTCGCCATAGCTGATGCGCAGATCGATGTTCTGGCGCATCAGGTCGACCGGATCGTCCTCGACCCGAACGTCGATCGCCATCTGCGGAAAGGCATCGAGAAGTACCGCCAGCCTCGGCGCCAGCCACAGTTCGGCCAACGAGAATGGCACACTGACGACCAGACGCGTCCGCACCCCGCCCTCCAGCATGCGCTGGCCTATGGTGGCGATGTCTCCCAAAGCTTTCGCTGTCTGCGGATAGATGGCGTGGCCGGCGTCGGTGAGCGCGATGCGATTGCCGCTACGCACAAACAGCTGCTTGCCGAACCAGCTCTCGAGGTTGCGGATCTGCTGGCTGACCGCCGCCGACGATACGCCGAGTTCAGAGGCGGCCAAAGTGAAGCTGCCGGCACGCGCCGCAACCTCGAAAGCCTTGATCGCATTCAGCGGCGGCAACCGTTCCACATCGAGTCCGTAAGTTTTTCTTGGCCAATCCTAACTATTTTCGACGTTGAGAGAAAGATTTTTTTGCCGTCTCATAAGCTCACAACCTTCGGAGCCATGACGATGAAAGACATCCTCGATCTCAACCGCTATCCGCTCGACCGCGAAGGCAGCGCCGAATGGCAGCGCCTTGTCGAACAATCCGTCGCCGCGCTCGAAGCCGACGGCATGTTCAATCTGGAAGGGTTTTTGCGCCCCGGCGTGGCGGAACAAGCCGTGCGCGAAATCCAGCCGGTGATGGCCGCGCGCTCGCATGCGCACAAGCGCATGCACAACATCTACTTCAAGCCTGACATTCCCGAGCTTGCACCCGACCATCCGGCGCTGCGCAAGGTGGAGACCATCAGTCACACCGTCTGTGCCGACCAGATTCCTGGCAGTGTCGTGCTCGCCATCTACGAATACGAACCGCTACTGCGCTTCCTGGCAGCGACGATGGGCAAGCCCAGATTGCATGTCATGCAGGATCCCCTGGCCCGTACCAACGTCATGGCCTATCGCGCCGGCGAGGCTTTGAACTGGCATTTCGATCGTTCCGAATTCACGACGACGCTGTTGTTGCAGGCAGCGGAGCGTGGCGGCGACCTCGAATACCGCACCGATCTGAGGTCGGACGACAATCCCAACTATGACGGCGTCGCAAGGCTGCTGGAAGGGCGCGACCCCGATTCCAAGATCCTGTGCATGAAACCGGGCACACTCAATGTCTTCCGCGGCAAGAACACCGCGCATCGCGTCACCACCGTCGAAGGCGAGCGAGAGCGCATGATCGCGGTGTTTTCCTACTATGAGAAGCCCGGCGTGATGTTCAGCGCCGAGGAGCGCGTCGGCTTCTACGGCCGCGCCGCCTGAGACCGAAGAGGCAATATGCCAGCGGCCCCAAGAATCCGAAGATGACCTCTTGTCAGATTGTCGACAATCTGCTTGTCTTGCTTTCGATTTCCCTGGGAGCGGCCGAATGGCGAAAGCGGATTTCAGTCCGATTGCGGACACGACGCGACGCGCCGAGATCGTCGCGCTGTTGCGGCGCGCGATCCTGACCGGGCAGCTCGCACCCGGCCAGAAGCTCAACGAGCTGCGGATTTCCGAACAAATGCGGGTCAGCCGCGCGCCGTTGCGCGAGGCAATGCGCGAGCTGGTGCAGGAAGGCATCCTGACCAGCATTCCCTATGCCGGCACCTTTGTCATCGAGGTCACAGCCAAGGACATCGACGATGCCTATTCGTTCAACAAGGTGATGGACGAGCTGGCCATCGAGCGGGCGTGGCCGCTGCGCGACCAACGCTTCTTCGACGAGCTCGACCGGCGCCACGAAGCCGTGAAGCAGGCGACCCGTGCGTTGGACACGACACGCCAAATCGAAACCGCGCTGCAACTGCATGGCCTGATCTACGAATGGGCCGACAATTCGGTGCTGCTGGAAACCTGGCAACGGCTGACCAGCCGGCTGCAGATGTATTTTGCGCTCCACCAACATGCCCGCAATGAGCCGGTTCCGGCCGAAGACGTTCACGAAACCTATGTGCGGTTGCTGAAGGGCAAGGACATGCGTGCCGCCCAGCGCCATGCCAGGGAGCACATCGATCTCGATTTCGAGGAGTTGCTTGCCTACGCGCGCGGCCTCGAACAACGCCCGTCGAGGGGCGCCTGACCCGTTCCCAACTCACAGACAGCGGACAAGACACGTGCAGATCGAAACCATCAAGGCCTACCACGTCGTGCAGCCCTTCGTGGACGGGCCATACCGCATGTCGAAGGGGCGCGAAGCCGACGCATTCGACGCGGTGATCGTGTCGATCACCTCCGACAGCGGCCTTACCGGCTGGGGCGAGATGGCGCCGCTCGGCAATTTCTATTCGGCAGCCTTCCCGGCCGGCACCCGCGCCGGCGTGCCCGAAATCGCGCCGCACCTTATCGGCCACGATCCGCGCGGGCTGGCAAGCATCGGGCGGCTGATGGATACGGTGTTCAAGGGCCATTCCTACATCAAGTCGGCGCTCGACATGGCCTGCTGGGATCTGGCGGCACGAGCCGCCGACGTGCCGCTGGTAACGCTGCTGGGCGGCAAGGAGAGCGAGACGGCCGAACTCTACAAGGTCGTCACGCACGGCAGCGTCGACGCCATGGCCGCGCTGGCCAAGCGCATCGTCAAGGATGGTTTCCACCGGCTGCAGGTCAAGGTCGGCGGCAATGTCCATGACGACATCGAACGCGTCGCCGCGGTCGCCGCCTCGGTGCCGAAAGGCACGGTCATCTTCTGCGATGCCAACGCCGGCTGGACCCCCTACCAGGCGCGCCAGTTTGCCGACGCGACGCGCAGCATCGACTACACGTTCGAGCAGCCCTGTACGACGATCGACGAGAACATGTCGGTTCGCCGCATGCTCGACAAGCCAATGGTGCTCGACGAATCCGTCACCTCGCTCGAGGAGATGCTGGAAATCCATCGTCGGGGCGCGGCCGACGGGCTAACGCTGAAGATCTCGCGGCTGGGCGGCGTGACCAAGACCCGTCAGATCCGCGATGTTGCCGTCGATTTGGGTTTCATGATCACGGTCGAGGACACTGGTGGCGCCGAGATCGACACCGCTGCGATGGCACACCTGTCGCTGTCGACGCCCGAGGAGCGCCGGCTGCACGCCATCGCCTTCCATGAATGGGTGACGGTGCGCACGGCGTCGAACATGCCGCCGGTCACCGGTAGCCGCATGGGCATTCCGGACGGACCGGGCCTCGGTATCGACGTCGTTCCCGATCTGCTGGGCAAGCCTTTCTTCGAAGTCGGCCGCTGAGATGAAAATCCGCAGCATCAAAGCCACGCCGATCAATTTGCGCCTCGAGGCGCCCTATGCCTGGGTGTTCGGCGAACTCGACGGATTTTCGCCGACCATCGTCGAAGTCGAGACGGAGGATGGCTTGATTGGCCTCGGCGAAGCGCCGACGCCGGCGGCGGCCGCGATCATCAACGATGTCCTGGCGCCATGGCTGGTCGGGCGCGATGCCTTCGACATCGCCGGCGCCGAGCATGTCTGCCTGCCCTTCTGGACCGGCGTGCAGTCGATCAACGACCGCACCCGCATCATGGCTTTCGGCGCCATCGAGATGGCTTTGTGGGACCTGCGCGGGAAGGCGTGGAACCAGCCGCTCTACCAGTTGCTCGGCGGCGCCGTGCGCAAGGACATCCCGTTCACCGACTATTTTTCGCTGCGCGGTGACGGGCCAAAGGTGAAGGGCGAGACGACGCCGGAGGAAGTCGCCGACTATTGCGTCGAATTGCACGAGACGCATGGAACGACCTTCTTCGAAGGCAAGTTCTCGACCGAAGATCCGAAAATCTCGCTCAGGATGGTCGAGCTGATCCGCAAGAAACTCGGCGACGATGCGATGATCCGCATCGATTCCAACCAGGCCTATTCGCTCAGCACCGCGCGTCGCCTAGCGCGGTCGCTGGAAGACCTCGGCGTGCGCAACTGGGAGGATCCGGTGGCCACGATCGAGGAGATGCGCGAATTGCGGCGCCATTGCTCGATCCCGTTTTCGACCCACAACATCGACATTGCGCGCGCCATGGAAACCAAGGTGCCGGACGCCTTCGTCGGCAACCCGACGACGCATGGCGGCATAGGCCGGCTGTTGCGCTTCGTCGGCGCCTGCGAGCATGCCGGCATCGATTTCTGGTGCTACAGCGGTGACAGCGGCATCGGCAGTGCCGCCTATCTGCACCTGTGCGCGGCACTAGGCTGGATCAGGGAGCCTAACCAGTCGCTGTTTCGCATGCTGCCGATGGATGTCACCGAGGAAGGGCCGTTTTCGCCGAGAAACAATTTCGTGCGCGTTCCGGAAGGTCCCGGTCTCGGCGTCACCTTATCGCGCGAAAACCTCGCTGCCTGTCACAGAGACTTTACCGAGAAAGGACCGTGCAACAAGTATCATGACCCGGCAAAGCCCGGAACCTATCGCCGTTTGCCGCTGAACTAGATGACGGCAAGACCGACGGCCAGGCACGAGAAGCCAACCACCGCGACTTCGGCCGGGAAGGTTGGACAAAGACGATGGAAGCAGTGCAGCCAGCAATCCGGCGCGTCCGTGCCACGACTAGATACCGGGCAAAACCGCATGCTAAGATTCCGATCGACAGGCCTCTCTGGCGATCCGAAATGGAGCAATCCACGAAATTTCGTCAACCATAAGAAATAGGGGAAAGGGTAAAAACCCATGAGCAAGAACTACACCATTCTCGACCTGATCCGGCGCAATCGCACGCCGCTTGAAAATCACCTGATCGACGGCCTTGTCGACGGTCGTGTCAGCCGCCGCGACTTCGTCCGTCACGGCAGCCTGCTCGGCCTGTCGCTGCCGCTGCTGGGCCGTATCGGCATGGCAGCCGGCCTCAGCGGCATGCCGTCGCTGGCGCGCGCCCAAGGCGCGCCCGGCGCCACCATCCGCGTCGCCAGCAGCGTGCCGGCAGCGACAATCGACCCGGTCACCATCGCTGACGCAGGCGGCCTGCTGGTCATGCAGCAGGTTGCCGAATTCCTTTGCGTCGACGGCCCTGACCTCGTTCTTCAGCCGGCCTTGGCCGAAAGCTGGAAGCCGAACGACAATGGCACCGTTTGGACCTTCAAGCTGCGCAAAGGCGTAAAATTCCACAGCGGCGGCGAGATGAAAGCCGACGATGTCGTGGCCAGCATCGACCGCCTTGCCGATCCGGCCAATTCGTCCAATGCGCTGTCGGTGTTCACCGGCATCCTGCAGAAGGGCGCCTCGAAGAAGGTCGACGACTACACGGTGGAATTCCACCTCGATGCGCCGAACGGCAACTTCCCCTACATGCTGTCGTCCGACAACTATAACGCCGTCATCATCCCGGCGAGCTACAAGGGCGACTATGAAAAGAGCTTCGACGGCACCGGGCCGTTCAGAATAGAGAAATACACGGCAAAGGTCGGTGCGTCCTTCGTCCGCAACGAGGACTATTGGGGGCCGAAGGCGCTGCCGGAACGCACCGAGTTCACCTTCTTCACCGACATGCAGCCGCAGATCCTGGCGCTGCAGGGCGGCCAGGTCGACATCATCAACCAGATGCCGGTGCTGGCCGGCGTCGCTCTGCTCAACGATCCGAACGTCGACATCATCAGCTTGAAGTCGTCAGCCCATCAGCAACTGCACATGCGCTGCGACGAGGGCCCGTTGAAGGATGCGCGCGTGCGCCGTGCCATTGCGCTCTGCCTCGATCGCGACAAGCTGGCCGCCGGCCTCATGAAGGGACGCTCCGCTCTGGGCAATGACAGCCCATTCGCCGCCGTCTATCCTTCGACCGATACGAGCGTGCCGCAACGCAAGCAGGATATCGCCCAGGCCAAGCAGCTCATGGAAGCAGCCGGCTTTGGCCAGGGCTTCAAGATAACCCTGACCACCGAACGCTACCTAGAAATCCCTGAATACGCCCAGCTCATCCAGAACTGGGTCAAGGAGATCGGTGTTCAACTCGACCTCAATATCCTCGACCAGAGCGGCTATTACGGAGACGCGGTGTTCGGCAAGTCGAACTGGCTGGATTCGGTGATGGGCATCACCGACTATGGTCACCGCGGCGTGCCGAATGTCTATCTCGCGGCACCGCTGAAGAGTGAAGGCACCTGGAACGCGGCACACTTCAAGAACAAGGACTATGATGCGCTGGCGACCAGCTACATCGCGGCCCTTGACCTCGAGGCGCAGAAGGCCGACGCCGGCAAGATCCAGAAGCTGCTGCTCGAGGAAACGCCTGTCATCTTCGGCTATTTCTACGACTATCTGACGGCGACGGCGAAGGGCGTGGCCGGCGTACAGCCGACCGCCATGTCGCAGCTGTTCCTCGATAAGGCATCGAAGGCCTGAGCGGAAAGGAAAAGCCAATCCTCTAACAGCCAGCTCCCGCATGGGGGCTGGCTCCACAAGGAGTCCTAGCCATTCTCTCCTTCCTTGTCCGGCGTGTCTCGCTGTCGCTCGTCACGCTGTTCCTGCTCAGCATCATGGTGTTCCTGGGCGGCCAGGTGCTGCCCGGCAATGTCGGGCGCGCAATATTGGGTCCGTTCGCAGACCAGCGCGCGGTCGACACGCTCAATCACACGCTCGGTGTCGATCGTCCGCTGCTGGCGCAGTATTGGAGCTGGATCTCCAATTTCGTCCAGGGCGACATGGGCACGTCCTACATCTTCCGCTCGCCGGTCGCGCCTTTCGTCATCGATGCGCTCGGCAATTCGATGAAGCTGGCGGCGGTCGCCTTCGTTCTGGTGGTGCCGATCGGCATTCTCGGCGGCGTCATTGCAGCGCTCAACCTCAACCGGCCGCTCGATCGCATCATCAGCCTTGGCGGCCTGTCGGTGACGGTGCTGCCGGAATTCGTCACCGGCATCATCCTGATCCTGATCTTCGGCGTGTGGCTGCGCTGGCTGCCGATCTCGGCCGCATGGCCGCGCGATGCCGGCTTCTTCACGCAGCTCTATTACCTGATCCTGCCCTCGCTGCCGCTGTTCCTGGTGCTGTTCGGCTACATCGCCCGCATGGCACGCTCCGGCATGATCGAGGCGCTCGATTCCGACTACACGCGAACGGCCGTGCTGAAGGGCCTGCCCTGGCGCACGGTGATCTGGCGGCATGTGCTGCGCAACGCGCTGCTGCCGACCATCACTGTCATCGCGACGCAGACCGGCTACCTCATCGGCGGCCTTGTCGTCATCGAAACGCTGTTTCGCTATCAGGGAATCGGGTCGCTGATCTTCACCGCCGCGCGCGGCAAGGATTTCCCGATGCTGGAGTCGGGCATCCTCACCATCGGCATTGTCTATGCCGTGGCCACCCTTGTCGCCGACTTCCTCTATTCCGTGCTCAATCCGCGTATCCGTCTGGGGTCAGATCAATGAGCGCCGTCCAAACCAGCTCTCCGACACCAGACGACACGCGCCGGCGCGGCCCGCTGGCGGAGGTCTTTTTCTCGCTGTTGCGCTCCCGAACATTCCTTGTTGGTTTCGCCATCGTGCTGTTCTGGGTTGCCTGTGCGCTGTTCGGCGAGCATTTCGCACCTTATGATCCACTTGCGGACGACATCATCAACGCGCTGGCGCCGCCCTCTTCCGAACACTGGTTCGGCACCGACCAGATCGGCCGCGACGTCTTCTCGCGCGTCATCGTCGGTTCGCGCGACATCCTGACCGTCGCACCGCTGGCAACCTTGCTGGCGACAGTGGCCGGCACGGCGCTCGGCCTCCTTACCGGCTATTTTCGCGGTCTCGTCGACGATGTCGTCAGCCGCATCCTGGAAGCCTTCATGGCGATCCCGGTGGTCATCGTCGCGCTGCTGGCCATCGTTGCGCTCGGCACCTCGAAGACGACCGTCATCGTCGTCATCGGCCTGAGCTTCGCGCCGATCATCGCGCGCACCGTGCGCTCGGCGGTGCTGGCCGAGCGCGAACTCGACTATGTCGCCGCCGCACAGCTTCGGCATGAAAGTGCGCTGCATACAATGTTCGTCGAGATCCTGCCCAACGTCATCCCGCCGATCCTGGTCGAAACCACCGTGCGGCTCGGCTATGCCATTTTCGCCGTCGCCACGCTCTCCTTCATGGGCTTTGGCATCCAGCCGCCCTCGCCCGACTGGGGGCTGTCGATCTCCAACAATTACGGCATGATCGGCGGCGGCTTCTGGTGGACGGTGCTGTTCGATGCGCTCGCCATCGCTTCGCTGGTGATCGGCGTCAATCTGGCGGCCGACGGCGTTCACGGAGCGCTCAATGACTAACTCCGCCAAGGCCGGAAACGCACTCGAACTCACCGATCTTTCGGTTGCCTACCGCGTCGCCGGCCGCAATCGCGCCGTGCTGCGCAACCTCAGCCTCAGCATCGGCCAGGGCGAAGCCTACGGTCTGGTCGGCGAATCCGGTTGCGGCAAGTCGACAGTGGCGCTCACTGTCGTGCGTTATCTTCCTAGAAACGGTTCGATCACCGGCGGCGCCATCTCCCTCGATGGCCAGAATGTGATGAAGCTGGACGCCGAGGCGCTCAGGCGGGCGCGCGCGGAAAGCGTCTCCATGGTCTATCAGGACCCGGGCAAGGCGCTGAATCCGTCGATCCGCGTCGGCCGTCAGCTGACCGAGATTTTTGAACTCGGCGGCATTTCGGGACAAGCGGCCACCGACCGGGCGATTGCGATGCTGAACCGCGTGCGCATCTCCGACCCCGTCAGCGTCATGCAGCGCTACCCGCACCAGCTTTCCGGCGGCATGCAGCAACGCGTGGCGATTGCCATGGCGCTGGCCAACGATCCGTCGATGCTGATCCTCGACGAGCCGACCACCGGCCTCGATGCGACGGTGGAGGCCGAAGTGCTCGACCTGATCGCACAGCTCAGGCAGGAACTGTCGGCCTCTATCCTGTTCATCAGCCACAACCTCGCGGTCGTTTCCAACATGTGCGACCGGGTTGGCGTGCTCTATGCCGGCATGCTGGTCGAGGAAGGGCCGACGGAGGTCGTGTTCAACGATCCGCGCCATCCCTACACGGTGGCGCTGCTGCGCTGCCTGCCGCGCGGTGGCCAGCGCAAGGATCAGGGCCGCCTCGACACCATTCCGGGGTTTCTGCCCGGCATCGGGGCCGACATCAAGGGCTGCGCCTTCGCCGACCGCTGCGCGCTCGCCGACGACCGTTGCCGCACCGAATTGCCGCCGCTCTATGATCTGAGTGACGAACGCGGGAGGCGCTTGTCACGCTGCCACTATCACGACAAGGCGCAAGCGTTGCCGCGTGCGACACCGAGCGATGTGGCGCCGGCGCCAAAGGTGGCAGCAGCACCGGTGCTGCGCGTCGCCGGGCTGAACAAGACCTATGCCAGCCACGGCCATGCACTGCGCGCCGTCAAGGACGTCTCGCTTGATCTCAGACCCGGCGAGACGCTCGGGCTGGTCGGCGAGTCCGGCAGCGGCAAGACGACCTTTGCCAGGCTGCTGCTCGGCCTGGTGCCGCCAGACGCAGGCGGCACCATCGAGCTGGAAGGCAAGGCGCTGGCGCCACGGCTGGAGAACCGCAGCGACGACCAGATCAAGGCGATGCAGATCGTCTTCCAGAATCCGGATTCCGCACTCAACCGCTCGCATTCGATCCGCCACCTGATCGGCCGCGCGCTGAAGCGGCTGGCGGGCCTCTCCGGCAAGGCGCTGGAGGCTCGTCTCAACGACCTCGTCCGCTCGGTGCGGCTCACAGACCGGCATCTTGCCGTCAAGCCACGCCAGCTTTCGGGCGGCCTGAAGCAGCGCGTTGCCATCGCGCGCGCCTTCGCTGGCGATCCGCGCATCGTCGTCTGCGACGAGCCGACCTCGGCGCTCGACGTGTCGGTACAGGCAGCGATCCTCAATCTGCTCGCCGACCTGCAATCCAAGGAAGACGTCAGCTACATCTTCATCTCGCACGACCTTGCCGTGGTGCGTTACCTCTCCGACAAGATCGCCGTACTTTATCTCGGCCGCATCATGGAACTAGGACCGTCGGAAGACGTCTTTTCCGGCCCGCATCATCCCTATACCGAAGCGCTGCTGTCGGCCGTGCCCAAACTCGACCAGACCGAGACGGCGCGTATTCGTCTCGATGGCGAAATCCCCAGCGCCACCAACCCGCCGTCGGGCTGCGTGTTCCACACGCGTTGCCCGCGCAAGATCGGCCCGATCTGCGAACAGCAGGAGCCGCCACTCAGCGAAGCCCAGCCCGGCCATTCGATCCGCTGCCACATTCCTTACGCCGAACTGGCTAGGCTGCAGAGGGCGGTCGCAACCGAGCCGGCATAGCGCTGTCGCTCGCGTGGCTTGGCCGGTCAGATCTGCCCGGCCATGCCGAGGGAACGGTCACCTTCCGAAAAGCCCTGAACTTCAGCCCAGTCCCTGGCCAGCGTGCGCAGCCCGGTGAGCGCGACATCCAGGACATCCGAAGACACGGGATTCGAGGGATAGGCGAGGTAGATTGGCCGCTGGAATACCGGTGTGTTGTCGATGCGCCGCATCTCACCGCGCTCGATATGGCCGCTGACGGCGCTGAGCGGCAGATAGGCGGCGGCTTGCTGCGACAGGACATGCTGGAGGCCGATGAAGACCAGCCCGGCCGATATGGCCGGCTTGACCATGCCGGCAAAGGCGCGGTCGTGCTCGATGCGGAATTCCAGTCCCCAGTCCATCAGGATATAGTTTTCGGTCCATGGCTTGGTCTGTGCGGCGTGCTGGACGAGCACGACCTGATCGACGGCCAGCGTCTCGTAGACAATGCCGGGATGCGGTCGCGGAAGATAGAGGATGCAGATGTCGAGCAGGCCTTCTGCCAGCTGGTCGATCGCCAGATCCGGGAAACTGCCTTCAAGCCGCAGCGCCACGTTCGGCCGCCTGGCGCGCATCCACTCGACCCAGGGCGAGGTGATGCGGTCCCAGAGATAGGCCGGCGCGGTCAGCCGCAGCAAGGTTTCGTAGCCATCGGGAACGGCGATATCCTGCCGTGATTGCTCCCAGGTGCGGGTGATGGACGATGCGTGCGGCAGGAATTGCCGGCCGGCCGGCGTCAGCGTGACGCCATCGCGGTCGCGCACGAACAGCCGGCGTCCCAACTGATCCTCCAGTCCCCTGATCCGCGCACTGACCGTGGACTGGGCGAGGTTGAGCCGGCTGGCCGCGACGGTAAAGCTGCCATGGGTGGCGACTTCGAGAAAGCTGCGCAGATTCTCAGTGTCCATACCCACCTCTTGCATCGAAAATTTCGATGACCCCTATCAAAAAATATCGCTTTCCGGCGGCAGTCAACAATGAACTAGATGACTGAATCCCAAGACAAGCGAGGAATCCAGCCATGCCCAAGCATTTCCGGATGATCGACAACGCTCGCAGAACGCTCACTGCAATCGAAAATTCCGCTGTCGACGAATTGCTGGCCGGCAGGATGGGCCGGCGCGACTTCCTGCGCCATGGCAGCGTGCTTGGCCTCTCCCTGCCGTTCCTGGGCAGCCTTGTCGCAGCAGTTGGCTTCGGTACACAGCAGGCACGCGCCGAGGGCAAGCCGGGCGGCACGGTGCGCGCCGGCGTGGCGACGCCGGGCGGCGCCATCGATCCCGTCACCTACTATGACAGCGGCAGCTATCAGCTGGTTTTCCAGACCGCCGAGTTTCTCTGCATCACGCAGCCGGACCTCACCTTGAAGCCGGTGCTGGCGGAAAGCTGGGCGCCGAACGAGGACGGCAGCATCTGGACCTTCAAGCTGCGCAAGGGCGTGAAATTCCACAATGGCGAGGACTTCAAGGCCGACGACGTCGTCGCAACCTTCGATCGGCTGGCCGACCCCAACGGTGCCTCCAACGCGCTGTCGGTGTTCAAGGGGCTGCTGTCGAAGGGCGGCACCCGGAAGGTCGACGACCACACCGTCGCCTTCCATCTCGATGCGCCGAATGGCAGCTTTCCCTATTCGGTGTCGATCGACAACTATAACGCCGTCATCCTGCCGGCGAGCTACAAGGGCGACTACGAAAAGACGTTTGAAGGCACCGGGCCGTTCCGGCTGGAGACCTACACGCCGAAGGTCGGCGCGACCTTCATCCGCAACCCAGACTATTGGGGTGAGAAAGCGCTGCCCGACCGGCTCGAGTTCAAGTTCTACGGTGACGTGCAACCGCGCATCCTGGCGCTGCAGGCGGGCGAGGTCGACATTCTCGATGCTGTTCCGCTCGATGTCAGCCAGGTCGTGCTGAACAGTCCTGATATCACCGTGTTGCGTGTCGCTTCGACCGCGCACCGCCAGCTTCACATGCGCTGCGACACCGGCCCGTTCACCGACAAGCGCGTACGCCAGGCGCTGGCGCTGTGCATCGACCGCTCCAAGCTGGTCGACGGCTTGTGCCGCGGCATGGCGGCGACCGGGAATGACAGCCCGTTCGCGCCGGCCTTCCCTGCGACCGACAAGTCGGTGCCGCAACGCGTCCAGGAGATCGCCAAGGCCAAGCAGTTGCTCGAGGCGGCGGGTCTCGCCGAAGGCTTCGACATCACGCTGACCACGCTGCGCTATTCCGACATTCCGGGCTATGCGCAATTGTTCCAGAATTTCGCCAAGGAAATCGGTGCCCGCATCTCGCTCAACATCGAGGACCAGGACAAATATTACGGCAAGGCGGTGTTCGGCCAGTCGGACTGGCTGGACAGCCCGCTCGGCATTACCGATTACGCGCATCGCAGCGTGCCGAACGTGTTTCTCAAGAGCCCGCTGGTCAGCGACGGCCCGTGGAACGCGGCGCATTTCAAGAGCCCGGCCTATGACGGCATGGTCACCAGCTATCTCAAGGCGCTCGATGTCGGCGCGCAGCGCGCCGCCGCCTCCGACATCCAGAAACTGCTGCTCGACGAGACGCCTGTCATCTTCAGCTATTTCCCCGATCTGCTGGTGCCGGTGCGCAAGAATGTCAGCGGCCTGCCGCCGATCGCGGCCGGCCTGCTGCTCGACCGCGTGTCGTTGAGCTGATCGTGCCCCAACGCCCGATGACAAAAGAAACAAAACGGGAGACTACCATTCGCAAGCCTCATTTGCGCGGCCGTGGGCCGCATTTTCCCTTGCTGGACACCCTCGTGCAGTATGAATTCGAGCCGGGCTACATAGCCTTCACCATGCCGACGCAGAAGCGACTGCGTGTGCAGGTGGGGTCGATGACCGTGGCCGATACGACCAATGCCTTGGTGTTCTACGAATCCGATCACCTGCCGGTCTACTATTTCCCGATCGGCGACGTTCGCGAGGAATTCCTGCTGCCGAGCAAGACCACGACAGAGGATCCGTTCAAGGGCACAGCCACCCACTACTCGCTCAACACCGGCATCACGCTGGTCGAGGACGCGGCCTGGCGCTATCTCGATCCGGTCAAGGGCTGTCCGCCTATATCGGACTACATGTCGTTCACCTGGAGCAAGATGGGCCACTGGTTCGAGGAGGACGAGGAGATCTTCGTCCACGCCCGCGATCCGTTCCGCCGGATCGACTGCCTGCCGTCGTCGCGGCGCGTGCAGGTCATCCTCGACGGCGAACAGGTCGCCGATTCACGCCGCGGCGTGTTCCTGTTCGAGACCGGCCATCCGGTGCGCCACTATCTGCCGATCGCCGACACGCGGCTCGATATGTTCGCGCCCAGCCGCTACATCTCGCGTTGTCCTTACAAGGGCATCTCCAGCTATTATCACGTGACGACGAAGGCCAAACGTCACGAGAACCTCGTCTGGTATTATCCGGAACCGGTGCACGAGGCAGAGCGCATCAAGGGGCTGGTCTGCTTCCACCACGAACTGGTCGACAAGATCCTGGTCGACGGCGTCGAAATCCCGAAGGAAGCCACGGCCGCGTCGAGCGGTTATTTCTGAGCATCGACGCCGCCTGCGCGCGGGCGCTTGATCGAAACACGGCTCAGCCATACCCTCTCCGAGGCAGGGAGGGCACTCGATGGATCTTTTCAAGCTGGATGGCGATGTCGCGCTGGTCACCGGCGCCGGTAGCGGCATCGGCCAGGCAATCGCGATCGGGCTCGCCGAGGCAGGTGCCGACGTCGCCTGTTTCGGCCATACATCGAAGGGTGGGCTGGACGAGACCGCGCACCGAATCGCGGCACTCGGCCGCAAAGCGCTGGTGCTGACCGGTACAGTGACATCGCAGAGCGATCTCGCGGCTGCGATCGATCGCGTTGAAAGCGAACTCGGTGCGCTCACCGTCGCCGTCAACAATGCCGGCATTGCCGGCTCCGAACCCGCCGAGACGATGCCGCTGGAGACATGGCAGAAGGTTCACGACGTCAATGTCGCCGGCGTGTTCCTGTCCTGTCAGGCCGAAGCGCGCAAGATGTTGGTGCGAGGCAAGGGCTCGATCATCAACATCGCCTCGATGTCGGGCACCATCGTCAACCGCGGCCTGACGCAGGCGCACTACAACTCTTCGAAGGCCGCCGTCATCCACATGTCGAAGAGCTTCGCCATGGAGTGGGCCGATCGCGGCCTGCGCGTCAATGTCGTCAGCCCGGGCTACACGCTGACGCCGATGAACAAGCGGCCGGAGGTGGCGGAAGAGGTGAAGATCTTCAAGCGCGACACGCCGATGGGGCGCATGGCGGCGCCGGAGGAAATGGTCGGGCCGACGGTGTTCCTCGCCAGCCGCGCAGCGAGCTTCGTCACCGGCCTCGACCTGATTGTCGATGGCGGCTACGTCTGCTGGTAAGAGCTCAGCTTCGCCTGCAGTCTGAATTTGTACGTCTCGCGAAGCGTTAGTCGTTGCACGACATGAACCTTGGTATATATAATTTCATCCTATGAAACGGCCTTGGCGCGATGGGGCTTACCAGGCGGGTAGCCGAGATCATAGGACCTTGATGGCTCGCACCTTGCAGGGCGCCGCAGGACTGGCAATCGATCCGCGGATGACCGCTCCCTCAGCGATCCGTCGGCACTCATGACGCCGACACTCCAATCCTATCCCATCATCACCGAAATTGAGCACCATCTTGCCTGCGCTGGCCAAAGCCGGGGCAATAATTTGGCGCCGACGGCCTTGCGCAAAGACCAGCCTTTCCAACACAATCAAGAAAAGCCGCAAGAAGGGAACGAACGATAATTTTCACAGCTTGAAGGAGAACAAGCATGTCACTTCGCAGTGTGATTTCGAACTTAACAATGGGAGCCTTCGCGCTTGCCGCCGCAAGTGCGCTTACATCACCGGCTTACGCAGCCGCGCCGGAATCGAACGACCCGATCAAGATCGCGCTGTTCGACTGGACCAGCGTCAACCTGAACGCCAAGATCCTCGGCGGCATCCTGGAAAAGCTCGGCTACACCGTCGAGTATCCGACCGCCGACTACCTCTCCAGCCTGACCACAGGCCTCACCAATGGCGATCTCGATGTCGGCATGGAATTCTGGGACACGACCGCCGGCGAGGCCATGAAGGCCTCCGATGCGACAGGCCAGACCGAACGGCTGGGCAAGCTCGGCCCGAAGGCCAAGGAAGAATGGTGGTTTCCCGAATACATGAAGGAGAAGTGCCCCGGCCTACCCAATTGGGAAGCGCTGAAGGACCCGAAATGCGCCGAAGCCTTCTCGACGGCCGAGACCGCACCGAAGGGGCGCTATCTCGGCGGCCCGGTGACCTGGGAAGGCTTTGACGACGAGCGCGTCGAGGCACTGAAGCTGCCCTTTACCGTCATCCATGCCGGCACCGACGCGGCGATGTTCGCCGAACTGGACTCGGCCTATCAGCGCAAGGCGCCGATCATGCTGTGGATCTATTCGCCGCACTGGGCGCCGGCCAAGTACAAGGGCGAGTGGGTGGAATTCCCCGAATACACGCCCGAGTGCTACAACGACCCGAAATGGGGCACCAATCCCGACGCCAAATATGATTGCGGCAAGCCGCATGGCGAGATCTGGAAGTACTCCTGGTCCGGCATGAAGGACAAATGGCCGGTCGCCTACAAGGTGGCCAAGGCCTACACGGTCGACACCGACGAACTCAACAAGATGAGCGGCGAGATCGATCTCGGCGGCAAGACGCCGGAAGATGTCGCCGCAGCCTGGATCGCCGCCCACGAGGCCGACTGGAAAGCCTGGGCGCAGTGATCGTTCCAACTGGAAAAATGAGACCCGGCTGCTTGATCAGCCGGGTCTCAATTCTTGATGTTCCAGAAGGACGTTTGAATGACGGACAAGACTGAACGGGAGCCAAACGTGGTGGGCACGCCAAAGGATGCCCGTCCGATAAAGCTCGCCTGCCGCAACGTCTGGAAGCTGTTCGGATCGAACGCGGCCAACTTCATCCGCGAACGCGACGGCAAGGCCAGCATGGCAGACGTCACTGCTGCCGGGCTGGTCGGCGCGGTGCGCGCCGTCGACCTCGAAATCCGCCAGGGCGAGATTTTCATCATCATGGGCCTGTCGGGCTCCGGCAAGTCGACGCTGGTCCGCTGCATGTCGCGGCTGGTCGAGCCGACCCATGGCAAGGTCGAATTCGAAGGCAATGACCTCCTGAAAATCTCCGATGCAGCACTCATCGAATTGCGGCGGCACCGCATGGGCATGGTGTTCCAGAACTTTGCCCTGCTGCCGCATCTCAACGTGCTGGAGAACATCGCCTTCCCGCTCGGCATCCAGGGTCAGGACCGGGCGACACGCGAAGCGCGGGCGCGCGAGGTCATCGAACTTGTCGGCCTGCGTGGCCGCGAGCATTTCTATCCGCGCGAGCTGTCCGGCGGCCAGCAGCAGCGTGTCGGCATCGCCCGGAGCCTGGCGACAAAACCGGAAATCTGGTTCCTCGACGAGCCGTTCTCGGCGCTCGATCCGCTGATCCGCCGCGAAATGCAGGACGAGCTGATGCGGCTGCAGACCATGCTGCACAAGACCATCGTCTTCATCACCCATGATTTCGACGAGGCCATCCGGCTGGCCGACCGCATCGCCATCATGAAGGATGGCGAGGTCATCCAGATCGGCACGCCGGAGGAGCTGGTGGTCAATCCGGCGACCGACTATGTCGCCGAGTTCACCCGGGACGTCGACCGCGCCAAGGTTATTTCAGCACGCAGCCTGATGCGCGCCTGCGACGGCTCGGAACATGGCGGCACCGTTGCCCCGGATGCCAAGATCGCCAGCTTCTCGGCCGGCATCGTTGCCGCCAACAAGCCGTTCGCGGTGGTCAACGGCACCGGCAAGCCGATCGGCGAGGTGACGCCGCAAGCGGTGATCGATCTGCTGGCCGGCATCGATCGCTCAAGGGTCGGCGCATGACGGTGACAGCAAGCGCCAGCGAGGCAAGGCCACGGCCGATTCAGGTATGGCTGCTGATCTGGGCGGCAGCGCTTACCGTTGTGCTTGTCGTGCTCCTGCTGCAGGATCGCCTGCCCTGGGCCGTCAATTATCCGGCCAGCGCCGTCGTGCCGGTCGCCGATTGGGTCAGCGCGCTGATGCGCTGGATCAAGTCGAACCTGTCCTGGTTGACCCGCTCGATCACCGCTGTGCTCGGCGTTCCCCTCGATTTCGCGCTCAATCTGTTGGCCAAGAATTTCAAGATCGGCCACGGCGCTGACGCCTATATCCTGCCGCGCCTGTCCTGGGTCGGCGTCTGCGCCGCCGCCTTCCTCGCCGGTCATGCCGTTGGCGGCAGAAAACTCAGTCTGCTGGTAGGCGGCTGCTTCCTCTACATCGCCCTGTTCGGCCAATGGACCAGTGCCATGCTGACGCTGGCGCTGATTTCCATCGCGGTGCCGTTCTGCATCGTCACCGGCCTGTTCGCCGGCATCTGGGCGTGGCGCAAGCCATGGGCGGAAAGGCTTGTCGTCTCCCCTGCCCTTGACCTGATGCAGACGATCCCGACTTTCGCCTATCTTATCCCGATGCTGCTGCTGTTCGGCAACAGCCCGGTGTCGGCGATGATCGCGACCGCCATCTTCGCCACGCCGCCGATGGTGCGGGCAACGATGCTCGGCCTGTCGCGTGTACCCTCGGAAATCGACGATTTCAGTGAGATGGCCGGCTGCACGGCGCGGCAGAAATTGTGGCGGGTGCTCTTACCCTCGGCGCGGCCGACACTGATGATCGGCGTCAACCAGGTTATCATGCTGGCGCTGAACATGGTGATCATCGCTTCGATGATCGGCGCCGGTGGCCTCGGCTACGACGTGCTTCTGGCGCTGCGCGCGCTGAAGGTCGGCGAAGCGATGGAAGCCGGTCTTGCCATCGTCGCGCTCGCCATCGCGCTCGACCGGCTGAGCCAGGCCATCGCGCACAGCCAAGCAAAGGGCCATGTCCATCAGGAGGCAAGCCTCGGCCTCTGGCGGCGCTACCCCAATCTGACACTGGCCATCGCCATCCTTGTCATCACCACGCTGCTTGGCCTGTTCGTGCCGGCCTTCGCGGCAGTGCCGAAAGCGATCACCTTCACCACCGCGCCGCTATGGAGGGCAGCGGTGAACTGGGTGACGATCAATTTCTTCGACACGATCGAAGCGTTTCGCGTGGCGCTCATCCTCAATGTGCTGAACCCGCTGCGTGCCTTCTGCGAAGGCTTTCCCTGGCTGGGTGCCGTCTTCCTGCTTGGCCTCGCCGGCTACCAGCTTAGCGGCTTCCGCCTGGCCATATTGGTCGCCGCATTGACCGCCTTCTGTGCCGTCACCGGGCTGTGGGAAAAGACCATGGCGACGGTCTATCTCTGCGGCATCTCGGCCTTCATCGCCTGCCTTATCGGCATCCCCATCGGCCTGATGGCCGCGCGCAGCGACCGCTTCGAAAAGATCGTCACGCCTGTCATCGATACGCTGCAGGTGCTGCCGTCCTTCTGCTTCATCATTCCGGTGGTGATGCTGTTTCGGGTCGGCGACGTCACTGCGATGATCGCCACCGTCGCCTTCGCCGTGGTGCCGGCGATCCGCTACACCAATCACGGCATCAGGCAGGTGCCGCCGGCGCTGATCGAAGCGGCGAAGGTGTCGGGCTGCACGCCGCGCCAGACCTTCTTTCGCGTGCAACTGCCGCTGGCGCTGCCGGAGATCATGCTGGGCGTCAACCAGACGATCCTGATGGCACTGGCGATGATCATCATCTGCGCCATGGTCGGCACGCGCGATCTCGGCCAGGAAGTGTTCATTGCGCTGTCCAAGGCCGATTCCGGTCGTGGTATCGTTGCGGGCTTGGCCATCGCCTTCATCGGCATCGTCGCCGACCGGCTGTTCAATGCCTGGACGGCGAAGGCCAGGGCAAGGCTGGGATAGAAGCCGGATGTCCGAGCCGGGCGAGCCACCCTTCGCCGTCCTCGTTTTCGATATGGCCAGAACCGGCGAGCCGGACGGCGAGCACCTGATATCCGGCTTCGGCACGCTGGAGGCGGCGACGAACTATGCGATCGCGCGGGTCCGCGCCTCGGTGGAGGAACTGCGAAAGCCCGGCATCGCGGCAGCGGAGTTGCGAAAGCTCTGGCACCTCTACGGCGAAGACTGCCCGGTATTGAGCAGCCCGGTGCGCGGCAGCGATCTTCTCGACGAGTTCATCGCGACGCCGGCGACACCTGCCGAATGCGACTGGCCGGCGCTGGCGCCAAGGCTGCGCCGTTTTCGCGCCACTCTGCTGATCTCCAACGACACCAACGAATCCGTCTGGTGCGGCGGCTTCTTCCGCGCGACCTACAGGCTGTCGGGGCAAGGCCTGCTCGAGCGATTCCATGAGGACGCCGTTGCCGCCTTCAAAGCCAAGGGCATCGCGCCTGATGTGCCGACAAAAATTCATGTCGCCAATTACTTCGAGCTTCCCGACCCGCCCTACCCACCACCAGGCGCAACGCTGCGATCCTGGAAGGTCGAGGTCGGTTTCGTCTGCCACCATGTGAAATTCGGCGGCGACGCCGCCGGCGTCTTCGCCTGGCCGGAAGAGCCGACCGACTGGGCGCTCAGAACCATGCAGTTCCTGCTGATGGCCGACACGATGGCGATGCGCGGCGATGGCCCCGACTGGGCCAACGACTGCGACGTGTTGTCGGTCAAGGTGACGGAGACCGATGCTGCTCCCGACTATCCGCTGGATTGAGTAAAGCTGAACCGCCCAACCCTGCAAAGGAGAGAGTGATGACAGGCCGGACAGCTCGCTGCACCTGCGGCCAATTGCAGATCCGATGCCCGCAAGAGTCGGCCAAGGTCTCGCTTTGCCATTGCCTGGACTGTCAGCGACGGACCGGCAGTCCGTTCGGGATCGCCGCCTTCTTCGATGCCGCCGCGATCGAGATCAGCGGCTCATTCCAGACATACCAACGTGATTCCGACAGCGGCTTTCCCGTCACCTTCCATTTCTGCGGAACGTGCGGCTCGACGGTTTTCTGGTATCCATCGCGGAGACCCGCAGCGGTGGCCGTTGCCGTCGGCTGTTTCGGCGACCCGTCATTCCCGGAGCCGACACAGTCTGTCTACGGCAAGAGTCGCCACGGCTGGGTCGCGGTGCCGGCCTGAAGGCAAGCCCACCCGCTATTCCGCCGCGACCCCCTTCACCTCGAGATAGCTCTCCATCGAATCGTCCAGTGCCTGCAGCCAGGGCGTATGATGCAGTGGCGCCATGGTGCCGGTCATCAGCGAGCGATAGGCGTGGTCGCGGAAGCTCATGATGTCTTCGCCCTTGTGGTGCTCCCACTCCATGAAGGTCTGGTTGACCGCCTCGACGTCGAAACCGGGATAGTCGGTCTGATCCATCAATTCCTTGGTGTAGTCGCCCTGGAACCAGATCATCTGCTCGGCGTCTTCGAGCGTTTCCTCACGCGCGCGCCACTTCGCGCCGTGCTCGGTCATCGCCTCGGCGGACGGCAGCTTGATGCGGCCCATGATGACGTCGCGCGCGAACCAGGCCTGCGCGTCGAACATGTTGAAGGTGTAGAACTGGTCCTGCATGCCTATGAAGGACAGTTTCGGGTTCTTCTCCCAGACGACGCCCTCATAGAGCCCGTCCGGCCACATGCGGTTGGCGGTCTTCAGCTTCAGTTCTTCGGTGAGGAACGGGAAGGAGTGCAAATAGCCGGTGCACAGGATGATGGCATCGACATCCCTAGTGGTGCCATCCTTGAAATGCGCGGTCTTGCCCACAACCTTCTGCAGCAGCGGCACCTCTTTCCAATTGTCCGGCCATTTGAAGCCCATCGGCTTCGAGCGGTAGCTGGAGGTGATGGATTTGGCGCCGTATTTGTAGCACTGCGAGCCGATGTCCTCGGCCGAATAGGAGCGGCCGATGATCAGGATATCCTTGCCCTTGAACTCCATCGCGTCGCGAAAATCATGGCTGTGCAGGATGCGGCCGTTGAAGGTGGAAAAGCCTTCGAAATAGGGCACGTTGGGCACCGAGAAATGCCCGGAAGCGACGACGACATTGTCGAACTCTTCGGAGTAGGTGACATCGTTGGTGCGGTCATGCGCGGTGACGGTGAATTTCTTCGTCTCGTCGGAAAACGTCACCATGCGCACCGGGCTGTTAAAGCGCACCCATTTGCGCAGGCCGGATTTTTCGACGCGGCCCTTGATGTAGTCCCACAGCACCGCGCGCGGCGGATAGGAGCCGATCGGCCGGCCGAAATGCTCCTCAAATGTGTAGTCAGCAAATTCCAGGCATTCCTTCGGTCCGTTCGACCAGAGGTAGCGGTACATCGAGCCGTGCACCGGGTCACCATGTTCGTCGAGACCTGTACGCCAGGTGTAATTCCACAGGCCGCCCCAGTCGGACTGCTTTTCGAAGCAGACGATCTCTGGAATATCGGCGCCCTTGTCGGCCGCCGATTTGAAGGCCCTGAGCTGTGCCAGGCCGGATGGTCCGGCTCCGATGACGGCAACGCGACTTTTCATTGCAGGCCTCCCGATCTGAATTCGACTTTTGTTTTGGCGCAACTCCGGACGGAAAACCGTTTCACACTTTTCCTGGAATTGCTCTTACGAAACAAATTTCACTCACAGGACAGTAATTGGCCCTTTCGTGCTGTCAACAGCCCGGTGTTGAAACAAGGTTCCGCGCGGGCGGATTTTCCGCAAAAAACCGATTGTGGCCAAACGCCGGATCGTGCGCGGGCGCCTTCAGGCGACTTGCCGTCGCGGTTGCGCTGCTGTATCGGCACCTGACATGTTCACCTAGAGTGAAATAAATCTCAGGAGTGCCGGGGGCGACATGGCGAAGAAAACTTCCGATTCCAAGGCTGGTCCTGCAGCCGCAAAGGCCAAGCCGCTGCCAAAGGTCTCGGCCGACGGCAAAACCATCCGCGCGCCGCTGACGCAGAACCCGCATGCCATTCGCGACACCCGCGAAAAAGTGCTGGAGGTGGCGATCGGCCGCGAGGTGCGGGCCTTCCGCAAGAAGCTCGGTATCACCGTCGCCGATCTGGCGGTCGCCACCGACATTTCGCTGGGCATGCTGTCGAAGATCGAGAACGGCATCACCTCGCCGTCGCTGACCACTTTGCAGGCGCTGTCGCGCGCGCTCGGCGTCCCCGTCACAGCCTTCTTCCGCCGCTTCGAGGAAGAGCGCAGCGCCGTCTTCGTCAAGGCCGGCCAAGGCCTCGATGTCGAGCGCCGCGGCACCCGCGCCGGCCACCAGTACAATCTGCTCGGTCATATCGGCTCCAACACCAGCGGCGTCGTCGTCGAACCCTATCTGATCACGCTGACCGAGGATTCCGACGTGTTCCCCACCTTCCAGCATGAGGGCATGGAGTTCCTCTACATGCTCGAAGGCGAGGTCGTTTACCGGCACGGCAGCAACCTCTACCCGATGAAGCCCGGCGACAGCCTGTTCTTCGACGCCGATGCGCCGCACGGACCCGAGCAACTGACGAAGCTGCCGATGCGGTATTTGTCGATTATTTGCTATCCGCAGAGCGCGGGGTGAGACGCTTGGGTTCCTCGCCCCCACGACAGTGGGGGAGAGGAACCCAGGTCTTGAGAGGGCCGGCGCAAACAGGCGCGGGCGCTTCAATCCGGCCCAAACCCCGGTGATGTCGCACTGCCATCATCCAGCTTCGACAGCCACTCGACCAGCGTCGGGCGGAAGCGCGTCAGGCCCTTGTAGTTGGCGAGTTCGTCGGGCAGGTCGCGGATGACGCGGTGCAGGCGCCGGGCCCATTTCGGCTGCGTCACCAACTCGTCCATCTTGATCAGATAGCAACGGATCGGGAAGACGATGCCGTTCGAGCGCGGCAAGCGCCAAAAACTCTGCAGCTCGACCCGCAGATGCACCTTGTCGCCGACATTCTCCGGCGTCACCGTGGTGCGGTCCGGACCCCATTTGTGGTAGTTTTCGGGGCTGGTGTCGAGGCGCGGATTGATCGTCATCGTCCAGTTCAGGCGCCGCGCCGGCTTGCCTTGCTGGATGTTGGTGAGGAATTTCAGCGCCCTGACGAAAATCCCCTTCTCATGCGCCAGCGGCACCGGCGCGTGCCACTCGAAGAAGTTCATGCCGATGTCGAAATCGAGCGACCAGTCGGCCTGGGTGGTGACCATGCCGGCATCCATCCACAGATTGCCGTCGCGCTGGTCGAGGATGCAGAAATCGCCCTGGCTCTGCCGCGTGATGTACTCCATCGGCCCGTAAGGCAGCGTCGAGGTGTCGCCGAAGGTAAAGGTGTCGTCGATGCCGAGCGGCCGGTTGATCCAGCGCCAGCGGTCGCCGTCGCGGGTCAGCGTGAAATGCTCGGGATAACCCAGCGCCTGCTGTTCCATCAAAAGCTCGAGCAGGTCCCAGCCGGCCAGCGTCATATGCGGCAGCGACTGGCAGCGCAGCGGATCCTCGGCCAGCACCAGAGCGCGGTCCTGCATCTCGGCGACATAGTGCTCGTCGACGTCGATCAGGTTCTCCAGCACGCTGCCCCTGGGCCCGACGACATGCGGCTCGATGTTGACCGCATACATGTAGGCGTCTTCGTGGAATGGGAACGGGAAGCGCCTGATGTGCTCAGGGCTGTTCTTGAAGGTGAAGTCGTCGCGGAACGTTTCCTTGCGAAAGGTAATGCCCATGATCTTCTCCTACCGTTCCAGGACCAGCGACCGGCCTTCGAAGCGCGACACGCACGGCATGATCTTCTTGCCCGAACGGTGCTCTTCCTCGCTCAGCCAGTGGTCGTTGTGGATGAACCTGCCGTCGCAAGAGACGACGTTGGTCTCGCACTGGCCGCAGACGCCGCCGCGGCAGAGATAGGGCGGATCGACGCCGGCCGCCTCGATCGCCTCGAGCAGGCTCTGCTGTTCGTCGACGCGGATCGCCTTGCCGCTGACGGCAAGCGTCACGTCGAACGCCAGTCCGGGTTGAGGTGCCGCGAAATGCTCGAAATGCACGGTTTCCGCCGGCCAGCCGAGGCTTGCCGCACGATCGCGCACCCAGTTGATCATCCCGGCCGGACCGCAGACATAGAGATGCGTGCCGAGCGGCTGCGTCGACAGCAACCGGTCGAGTTCGATGCGCTCCTCAAGGTCGTCATGATAGAGCCTGACCCGGCGGTCGTAGCGCTCGCGCAGCACATCGGCATAGGTACCGAGCGATGCGGTGCGGCAGGTGTAGTGCAGTTCGAAATTGCCGCCTTCCGCCGCAAGCTGAGCGGTCTGCGCCATGAACGGCGTGATGCCGATGCCGCCGGCCAGCATCAGATGCTTTTTGGCGCGCAGGTCGAGCGAGAACAGGTTGACGGGGTAGCTGACCACCATCTCCATGCCGGGCTTGACGCTCCGGTGCATGAACAGCGAGCCGCCACGGCCGACATCGTCGCGGCGTACCGAGATCGTGTATTCGCGCGTGTCGAGCGGCGAGCCCATCAGCGAATAGGGATTGAGCCTGGTGCGTTCGCCGTCGCGCATCTCGACCACGACATGGGCGCCGCCGGAAAAAGTCGGCAAAAGCTGCCCGTCGCGCCGGCGAAAATGGAAGCGGGTGACGAGGTCGTTGACCGGGACGACGTCGCTGACAACGACATCGAGTTTTGTTGTTCCGGTGCTCATCGAAAAATCTCCTCCATCGGAGGAATCTCCGAGCGATCTTCCGCATTGATGCAGACGCCCTGGAAGGCTGCGATGCGCCTGGAATAATGGTCGCGCACCAGAAGCAGCAGGCCGCAATGCGCGCAGGTCGCCGGCTGCGTCGTCACATTCTCCGTGATGCCCTTGCAATGGACGCATTGCATGCGGCGCGCCAGCGAGCCGCGGTGCTCGGTCTGGATCGAGGTGTGGTCGATGCCGGCTTCAAGCGCCACCTGCATTGCCTGGCCGATCAGGCCCTCGGTGCCCGAGAGATAGAGGCGCAGGCCCATATGCGCGTTGGCCAGTGTCTGCCGGAGCCGTGGCAGCAGGCTGGCAAAGGACGGCGCCTGGTGGAACTGTGCCGGCTTCAACGCTTCGAGCGCGACGGTGTGTTTGCCGTCCGGCCCAGGAATGAAGACGATTTCGGCGTCGTCGAAAAACGCGGGGGGCGCCCTCACGGCCATCTCCGCTATTGCCAGCGCCCCTTCCGCGTCCGCGATGAAAAGATGATGCTTGCCGGGTTGCGGAGACAAATTTCCGTAAACCGGCCGGCTGATGATGCTTTTGGCTGCCATTTATGCCTTCGTGCCTCGAACCCCTCGCCGTTGACTATGCCTCAACCTTTCGCGGTGCGCTTGGTCTTCTTGGGATCGTCGAATGGCAGTGGCTGCCCCGTCGCCTTGATGGCACCGCTCTTGTTGCGGATTTCGAGCTTGGTGTCCTTGACCGCGCAGTCGACGTCGAGCCGGGCGATGCCCATCGATTTCTCGACCAGCGGCGAATACATGGCGCAGGTCACCACGCCGACCTTTTTGCCGTCGCGATAGACCGGCGCGCCTTCATCGGCCGGCTCCTTACCGTCGAGCAGGACGCCATAGATCTTGAAGCGCTCCTTGCCCTTCAGACGATAGTGCTCCTCGGCACCGCGAAAGCCGGTCTTGCCAGGGCTGACGGTGAAGTCGAGGCCGAGTTCCCAAAGCGTGTCGCCTGGGCCTTCGTTCTCAAACGGATATTTTTGGGAGTTGTCATAGGGGTAGAAGAGCAGATAACTTTCGACGCGCAGCATGTCGAGCGTGGTGAAGCGGCACGGAATGATGCCGGCGCTCTTGCCCTCGTCGAGGATCCTGTCCCAGATCGTGCCGGCATCCTGGCCGCGGCAGAAGATCTCGTAGCCGCGCTCGCCGGTATAGCCGGTGCGCGAGATCATCACCGGAAGACCGAACAGCTGCGTCTGCATGTGATGGAAATAGTTGAGGTCGCGAATACCCGGCACGTGCTTGGCCAGATAGTCGACCGCTGTCGGACCCTGCAGCGACAGATCGTGCAGATTGTCGTCGAAGCGCAGCGAGACGTCGCGTCCTACCGAAGCACGCTGCAACTCCTCATGGCCGGTGCCCGAACCATGCACGACCATCCATGCATTGGGGCCGGTGCGGTAGAGGATGCAATCGTCGGTGAATTTCCCCGCCTCGTTCAGCATGCAGGCATAGGCCGACTTGCCGGGATAGATCTTTTCGACATCGCGCGTCGTCGCCAGGTCGATCAGGTGTGAGGCATGCGGCCCGGTGATATGGACTTTCTTGAGGCCGGAGACATCCATCAGACCAGCCTTGGTGCGGATGGCGATGTACTCCTCGTCGGCATCCTTGTCGTAGGTCCAGGCGGTTCCCATGCCGCTCCAGTCTTCGAGCTTCGAACCGAGCGCGCGATGGCGATCCGCCAGGGTCGAAAATCTCCAGGATGCCGTCATCCGCTCGTCCTCCGTTTCGATAATGCTCTGCTGTTCCCTGCCCCCTGCGCAGCGGCGGGAGCTTTGGCCGAATATTGATCGCAAACCTCCGGGCGCCGCAATACCCATAAGCAATTAATTTCATTCTCAGGCAAAATCCGTTGCGCCAAGCAAACGGTTAACCCCGCGTAAATCGCGCTTGACAATTGCGGGATTCAGACAGAACTTATGAAAAAAATTTCACTCTGTTGAAAGAGGACGGCGGACGGGAGATTCGGAACCGGACGGCGGAAAAGGGGAGAAACCGATGTCAGACATGCAGCAGCGCATCGAAGCGCTGTACCGTTCCGACCTGCGCGGAGCCGCGCTCCTGATCGTCTGCCTGTGGGCGACGATCCTCTTCGTCCTCCTCATGACATGGCCCTACATCCCGCACAGCGGCATCAAGGCCGTCGTCGCGATCGCCGCCGCCGCCGTGCTGATCTTCAACACCGCGGCCATCCTGGCGATGGTCAAGCACTACAAGGAAGACAAGGAATTCATTTACGGGCTCGACATCAAGAACGCCGACGCGTTCAGCAACCGCAAGTCCTGAGGGGTAGAAGAGATGTCCCGCTACACGCCGCCGGAGCAAAGCAAGGCCGGGCAGGTTTTCGACATCGCCGTCGTCGTCGTCGCCATTTTCGTGGCACTGTGGCTACCGCTCAAGCTGGGCCTCGCCGGCGCGGCGAAATCCATCGACGCGCTCGACGCCAAGACCTGGGAAGCGCTAGGCCAGAACCCGACCATGGCGTCTATCTGGGAAAAGCTCGGCTATACGCCCGAGACCGCGCACGACATCATCCAGAACCGCTTCCACTATGTCATCGACTGGCCGACGCTGATCATCATGGCGGCGGTGCTGATCGGTTATTTCATCTTCCTGTTTCGTGCATCAGACCGCGAATACCGCGACGTCATCAACGAAAAATTCGACGACAAGTAAGAGTTCTGAGGACGATCTAATTCGGGGGACACGATCATGTGGGTGGCACTCTCTTACGCATGCTGGGGCATCTCGATCGTGCTCGCTTTGTGGATGCTCTACGACTGGTTCAAGGTCGACACGACCTTCTCCGAAGAGGTGCTGACCTCCTCGCGCGAAGGCGAACTGGAAGCCACTTCCGAAAAACACCGGATCTGAGTGAGGATTGAACAATGACGATCGCACTTGAACCGGCTGCCCCGGCTGCCCAAGGGGACAGAGTTTCACTCCTGCGCGTGCTCGGACCGGCCCATGTCTGGGCGCTCGGCGTCGGCATCGTCCTGGTCGGCGAATTCACCGGCTGGAATTTCTCGGCCGACAAGGGTGGCGCACTGGCCGCGCTGATCGTCTGCTGGGTCGTGGGATTGCTCTACACCTCGGTCGCCATGATCGATTCCGAGGTGACATCGACCGTGGCCGCCGCCGGCGGCCAGTATGCGCAGGCAAAGCACATCGTCGGACCGCTGATGGCGTTCAACGTCGCGCTGTTCCTGGTCTTTGCCTACACCATGCTCGAAGTGTCCGACGCCATCCTGCTCGGCGACACCATCGTCGCCAAGGCCGGCGTCGAAGGGCTCACCCACAATTCCTTCATCGCCGCGACCATCGTCGTGCTGGCGTGGCTGAACTATCGCGGCGTGCTGATGACGCTCAACGTCAACTTCGTCATCACAGCAGTCGCCTATATCTCGATTGTCATCCTGTTCTTTTCGGTCAGCCCGTGGACGCAAGGCGCCGTGCTGAAGCTGAACGAGTTGGTCACTCCCCCCAATGCGCTCCCCTATGGCTGGATCGGCGTCATCGCCGCCTTCCAGTTCGGCATCTGGTACTATCTCGGCATCGAGGGCACCACACAGGCCGCCGAGGAAGTGCGCTCGCCGGCCCGCTCGCTGCCTTACGGCACCATGGCCGGCATGATCACGCTTTTGATCGCAGCCGCCATGACCTGGTATGTCTGCGCCTCGATGATGCCATGGGAATATCTCGGCATCACCTATTATCCGCTGTGGGACGCCGGCAAACTGACTGGCAGCCCGCTGCTCGAGAACCTGTTGTTCGTCGCCACGCTGCTTGCTGCAATGGCCTCCGCCAATGGCTGCATCAACGATGCGGCGCGCGCCTGGTTCTCGCTCGGCCGCGACCGCTATCTGCCGACATGGTTCTCGGCCGTGCATCCGAGATATCGCACGCCCTATCGTTCGATCCTGTTCCTGCTGCCGATCGCGCTGGCCTTCGCCTTCATCGCCGACCTCAACCAGGCGATCACCTTCTCGATCCTGTCGGGCGTGCTGCAATATACCTTCATGAGCATCAACATCATCATGTTCCGCAAGAAGTGGCCGCTGGGCTCGATCCGGCGCGGCTACACGCACCCCTTCCACCCGATCCCGGCCATCGTGCTGTTTTGCCTGTGCGTGGTGACCTTCTTCGCCATCTTCCTCGGCTTCGGCTCGCAGCTGATCGCCATGGTCGCCTTCTATTTCCTGATCTCGCTGTGGTTCCATTTCTATCGCTACAAATTCGTGCGGCGCGGCGACCAATTCACCATGCCGTGGCCAAAGCCGCAGGGTTATTGATGGGAGTAGGCCCGTCCGGATCCCGGGCGGGCCTGGCATGAGAAAATGTCCGAGGTGACATCAGCACTGCTGGCCGGGGCCATTGTCCTAGCTGTCGTCCTCCACCTTGCCTGGCAGGCGCGTGCCAGCCACAGCAGGGCGTCGATGGCGCTCGCCGTCGAGCAGGGCCGCATCCGCACAGTCATCGCCGACGCTGCCAATGTTTCGGATGGCACCGCCGGCGTCATCACCTGGGAAGGATCCTGGAACGGCAAACGTGTCCAGGTGCGCACCATCGTCGATACGCTGGCGACGCGAAAACTGCCGGCGCGCTGGCTCAGTGTTTCGATCACCGAAGAGGTCGCGGTGCCGGCGACGTTCGACATGATGATGCGGCCGGGATCGCCGACGACCTTCTCCAATTTCGATCATCTCGAGCACACGCTGCCGAAGAGCTCAGCATTTCCGGCTGAGGCCGTGTTGCGGACCGATCGCAGGGGCGTCCACTTCCCACTGGAGACCATCGCCGGCCACCTCGGGATTTTTTCCGAAGGGCGCGCCAAGGAACTGCTGATCACCCCGAAAGGGGTACGCATCGTGTGGCTGCTGGCCGAAGCCGAACGGGCGCGTTATGGCGTCTTTCGGCAGGCCGAATTCGGCGACGCCACACTCGATCCCGCGCTGATCGAAAGACTGCTGGTGTCGGTGTCGGCGCTTCGCGACGCCATCAACAAAAGCGAACGGCAGGCCGCATGACCATTCCCACCACTGCACCCACCAACCCCTATCTGGTTCTCGGCGCCGCAATCGTGTTGCCGGGAAGCGGGCATGTCATTCTCGGCGTGCCGGTGCGCGGCCTGCAGTTCCTTTTCTTCATGGTGATCCTGGCATGGGTGACGGCCAAGATCGCACCGTCGGATGCCAGCTTTGTCGGCCGTCACGCCGGCGGCTTCCTGATCTATGCCTTGTCGATTCTCGACGCCTACAAGATCGCTCGCATCCGCACCGCGAAATGGGTTCACAATGCCCGGCGAGACGGCGACAGTGCGCAGAGCGGCATTGAGCCGCATAGGTAACTAGAGGAATATTTTTTTCATACGATTGAATTTGTGCAACTCATTCGATACATCCTCTCTTAGCTACAAACGATCTCTTAGCTACAAACATCGGGAGGCTGACATGTGTGGAATTGTCGGACTGTTTTTGAAGGACAAGTCGCTGGAGCCCCAGCTTGGCGCGATGCTGTCGCAGATGCTGATCTCGCTCAGCGATCGCGGTCCCGACAGCGCCGGCATTGCCATCTATGGCGCGCCTTCCAAAAATGAGGCCAAGATCACCATTCAGTCGGCCAAGCCGGACCGCGATTTCCGCGGCCTCGAGGCGGAGCTCGCCAAGGCCATCGGCACCCCGGTGACGATCGCGGTGAAATCCACCCATGCGGTCGTCAGGACCACGCCCGCCAAGATCGATGAAGCGCGCGAAACCATCCAGACGCTGCGCCCCGACATCCGCATCATGGGCGCCGGCGACGTTGTCGAGATCTACAAGGAAGTTGGCCTGCCCGAGGCGGTCGTCGATCGCTTCGATGTCCGCAAGATGACCGGCACGCATGGCATTGGCCACACCCGGATGGCGACGGAATCGGCTGTGACGACAATGGGCGCGCATCCGTTCTCGACCGGCGCCGACCAGTGCCTTGTGCACAATGGCTCGCTGTCGAACCACAACAATGTCCGCCGCGAGTTGATCCGCGAAGGCATGAAATTCGAGACCGAGAACGACACTGAAGTGGCCGCCGCCTATCTCTCGTCGCAGATGGCGCATGGCAAGAATCTCGGCGAAGCGCTGGAAGGCACGCTCTCCGACCTCGACGGCTTCTTCACCTTCGTCGTCGGCACCAAGAACGGCTTTGGCGTGGTGCGCGATCCGATCGCCTGCAAGCCCGCCGTGATGGCCGAGACCGACCAGTATGTCGCCTTCGGCTCGGAATATCGCGCGCTGACCAAACTGCCTGGCATAGACAATGCGAGGGTCTGGGAACCCGAACCCGCAACCGTCTATTTCTGGGAGCATTGAATTCATGCCGGCAACCACGCTTTCAAAGACGGCAGCACACGACCCTCGGGTCTTCGATCTCGACCAATTGTCGCTGCGTGAACTCAACCAGGCGCTGCACAATCTGGCTCCCGGCTCGAACGAAACGGCATGGGAAGTGCTGAACCCGAAAGGCAGCCATTCGGTCGCCGTCGGCGTCGACCAGCCTGTTGCCATCGATGTGCGCGGCAGCGTCGGCTATTATTGCGGCGGCATGAATTCCGGCAGCACCATCACCGTGCACGGCTCGGCGGGTCCCGGCGTCGGCGAGAACATGATGTCGGGCTCGATCACCATCAAAGGCGACGCCAGCCAGTATGCCGGCGCCACCGGCAAGGGCGGCCTGCTGGTCATCGAAGGCAATGCGTCGTCGCGCTGCGGCATTTCGATGAAGGGCATCGACATCGTCGTGCACGGCAATATCGGCCACATGTCGGCCTTCATGGCGCAGTCGGGCAATCTGGTGGTGCTGGGCGATGCCGGCGACGCGCTGGGCGATTCCATCTACGAGGCGCGTCTCTTCGTGCGCGGCAAGGTCGACAGCCTGGGTGCCGACTGTATCGCCAAGGAGATGCGGGCCGAGCATCTGGAATTGCTGCAAGGCCTGCTCGACCGTGCCGGCGTCACCGGCGTCAAGCCGTCGGAGTTCAAGCGCTACGGCTCGGCGCGCACGCTCTACAATTTCAATATCGACAACGCCGACGCGTATTGAGGCAGCATGACCTATCGCAACCCGCCGACGACGCCGCGCAAATCCGCGACCTTCGACGACTATACGCTTTCCGAGATCCGCCGTGCGGCGGCGACCGGCATCTATGACATCCGTGGCGCCGGCGCCAAGCGCAAGCTGCCGCATTTCGACGACCTCCTGTTCCTCGGCGCCTCGATCTCGCGTTATCCGCTCGAAGGCTATCGCGAACGCTGCGACACATCGGTCGTGCTGGGTTCACGCCATGCCAAGAAGCCGATCGAGCTGAAGATCCCGATCACCATCGCCGGCATGAGCTTCGGTTCGCTGTCGGGGCCCGCCAAGGAAGCGCTCGGGCGCGGCGCCACACTGTCGGGCACCTCGACCACCACCGGCGATGGCGGCATGACCGAGGAAGAGCGCGGCCATTCCAAGCAGCTGGTCTATCAATACCTGCCGTCGCGCTATGGCATGAACCTGCGCGATCTGCGCCGTGCCGATGCGATCGAAGTCGTCGTCGGCCAGGGCGCCAAGCCGGGTGGCGGCGGCATGCTGCTTGGCCAGAAGATTTCCGACCGCGTCGCCGAAATGCGCACGCTGCCGAAGGGCATCGACCAGCGCTCGGCCTCGCGCCATCCGGACTGGACGGGTCCCGACGATCTCGAGATCAAGATCCTCGAATTGCGCGAAATCACAGACTGGGAAAAGCCGATCTACGTCAAGGTCGGCGGTGCCCGGCCCTACTATGACACGGCGCTTGCCGTGAAGGCCGGCGCCGATGTCGTCGTCGTCGACGGCATGCAGGGCGGCACCGCCGCGACACAGGAGGTGTTCATCGAAAATGTCGGCATGCCGACGCTTGCCTGCATCAGGCCGGCGGTGCAGGCGCTGCAGGATCTCGGCATGCACCGCAAGGTGCAGTTGATCGTCTCCGGCGGCATCCGCAACGGCGCCGATGTCGCCAAGGCGCTGGCGCTCGGCGTCGACGCGGTCTCGATCGGCACGGCCGCCCTTGTCGCGCTCGGCGACAACGATCCCCGCTGGGAGGCGGAGTATAACGAGCTCGGCACCACGGCCGGCGCCTATGACGACTGGCACGAGGGGCGCGACCCCGCAGGCATCACCACGCAGGACCCCGAACTGATGAAGCGGGTCGACCCGGTGGCCGCCGGACGCCGGCTGGCGAACTACCTCAAGGTGATGACGCTGGAAGCGCAGACCATCGCCCGTGCCTGCGGCAAGAACAGCCTGCACAATCTGGAACCCGAGGACCTCGTCGCGCTGACGATCGAGGCAGCCGCCATGGCCGGCGTACCGCTGGCCGGCACCAACTGGATACCGGGGAAGAACGGCTTCTAATCAATGAAGGGCCGAAGCCCACACGCTCTGGGGCCACAATCGACAAAAAATGGGGAACTTCCGTGACAGTTGATCTTGCTGAATTCGCAAGGGCGAAAAACGTCAAATATTTCATGATTTCCTACACTGACCTGTTCAGTGGCCAGCGTGCCAAGCTGGTGCCGGCGCAAGCCATCGCCGACATGCAGAAGGATGGCGCCGGCTTTGCCGGTTTCGCCACCTGGCTTGATCTGACGCCAGCGCATCCCGACATGCTGGCGGTTCCGGATCCGGATTCGGTGATCCAGCTGCCGTGGAAGCCTGAGGTCGCCTGGGTCGCGGCCAACTGCATCATGGACGACAAGGAGGTCGACCAGGCGCCGCGCAACACGCTGAAGCGGCTGATCGCGGAGGCCGCCAGCGACGGCATGCATGTCAAGACCGGCGTCGAGGCCGAGTTCTTCCTGATCTCGCCGGACGGCAAGACGATTTCCGACGAATACGACACGGCCTCAAAGCCCTGCTACGACCAGCAAGCTGTGATGCGCCGCTATGACGTCATCGCCGAGATCTGCGACCACATGCTGGCGCTCGGCTGGGGCGCCTACCAGAACGACCACGAGGATGCCAACGGCCAATTCGAGATGAACTGGGCCTTCGACGACGCGCTGGCGACCGCCGACAAGCACTCGTTCTTCAAATTCATGGTCAAGTCGATCGCCGAGAAGCACGGCCTGCGCGCGACGTTCATGCCCAAACCCTTCCAGGGCCTGACCGGCAATGGCTGCCATGCCCATATCTCGGTCTGGGACAAATCGGGCAAGACCAACGTCTTCGCCGACAATGCGATGGAGCTTGGCCTGTCGGCCAAGGGCCGGAATTTCCTCGGCGGCATCATGAAGCATGCTTCCGCGCTTGCCGCGATCACCAACCCGACGGTCAATTCCTACAAGCGCATCAATGCGCCGCGCACCATTTCGGGCGCCACCTGGGCGCCGAACACGGTGACCTGGACCGGCAACAACCGCACCCACATGGTGCGCGTGCCCGGCCCCGGCCGCTTCGAACTGCGGCTGCCGGATGGTGCTGCCAACCCTTATCTGCTGCAGGCGGTTATCATCGCCGCCGGCCTCGACGGCATCCGCTCGAAGGCAGATCCCGGCAAGCGCTACGACATCGACATGTACCAGCATGGGCACACGGTGAAGGGCGCGCCAAAACTGCCGCTCAATCTGCTCGACGCGCTGCGCGAGTTCGACAAGGACAAATCGCTCAAGGCGGCGCTGGGTGAGGAATTCTCGTCGGCCTACCTAAAGCTGAAGCACCAGGAATGGAATTCCTATGCTTCGCACTTCACGCAATGGGAGCGCGACCACACGCTGGATATCTGACCACCAGCGCGGTGCGAGCGACCTCGGAATGAACGTATGAAATATTCGATCTTTTCGCTCGCCCGTGCTGCCCTGTCCGGCCACAAGAATTGGCAACGCACCTGGCGCGACGCCACGCCGAAGGACCGCTACGATGTGGTGATCATCGGCGGTGGCGGCCATGGCCTTGCCACCGCCTGGTTTCTCGCCAGCGAGTACGGCATCAAGAATGTTGCCGTGCTCGAAAAAGGCTGGATCGGCTCCGGCAATGCCGGCCGCAACACCACCATCATCCGCTCCAATTACGGCCTGCCAGGCAATACCGGCTTTTACGAATTGTCGATGAAGCTGTGGGAGCGGATGGAGCAGGACCTCAACTACAATGCAATGGTCAGCCAGCGCGGCGTCATCAACCTCTACCACTCCGACGCACAGCGCGACGCTTATGCGCGGCGCGGCAACACCATGCGTATCAACGGCATCGACGCCGAACTGCTCGACCTCGCTGCCGTCAAGAAGATGATACCGTTCCTGAACTTCGACAATGCGCGCTTTCCCGTGCAAGGCGGGCTGTTGCAGCGACGCGGCGGCACGGCGCGGCACGATGCTGTTGTCTGGGGCTATGCGCATGCGGCGAGCGAACTCGGCGTCGACATCATCCAGAATTGCGAAGTCACCGGCTTCGTCAGGGACGCCAATGGCAAGGTGACCGGCGTCGAGACGTCGCGCGGCAAGATCGGCGCCGGCAAGGTCGGTATGGCTGTTGCCGGAAGTTCATCGCGCGTCGCGGCGATGGCCGGCCTGCGCCTGCCCATCGAAAGCCATGTGCTGCAGGCCTTCGTCTCCGAGGCGATCAAGCCGCTCATCCCTGGTGTCATGACCTTCGGCGCCGGCCATTTCTACGTCAGCCAGTCCGACAAGGGCGGGCTGGTGTTCGGCGGCGACATAGACGGCTACAATTCCTATGCCCAGCGCGGCAATATGCCTGTCATGGAGGACGTCTGCGAGGGCGGCATGGCGCTGATGCCGATGATCGGCCGCGTGCGCTTGCTGCGCCAGTGGGGCGGCATCATGGACATGTCGATGGACGGTTCGCCGATCATCGACAAGACGCCGGTCGACGGGCTCTATCTCAACGCCGGCTGGTGCTATGGCGGCTTCAAGGCGACGCCGGGCTCCGGCTTCGTCTTTGCCCATCTTCTTGCGCGCGACGAATCGCACGAAGAAGCCGCGCGGTTCCGCCTCGACCGGTTCCGGACTGGCGCCATGATCGACGAAAAGGGCCAGGGCGCCCAACCGAACCTGCATTGAAGGCGGTCTAGAACAGCATGCGCATTGTCTGTCCCTTCTGCGGTGAACGCGAACTCGGCGAGTTCACCTATCTCGGCGACGCCAAGCCTGTGCGGCCCGAAGCCGGCGCCTCGGAAGACGAGGTCTTCGACTATGTCTATCTGCGCGACAATGTCGCCGGACAGACCAGCGAACACTGGTACCATGGCGGTGGTTGCCGGGCCTGGCTGAAGGTCACCCGCAACACGCTGACGCACGAGATTTCCGCCGTTGAGCCGGCGGTGGGTGCCGGCGCCGCGAAAGTCGGTGCGTGATGGCCGGCGCGCAGACACACCGGCTCGGCAATGGCGGTCTCATCGACCGCTCGGTGCCACTGAACTTCCGTTTCGACGGCAAGGCTTTCTCCGGCTTCCAGGGCGATACGCTCGCCTCAGCGCTGATCGCCAATGGCGTCAAGCTGGTCGGCCGCTCGTTCAAATATCATCGCCCGCGCGGTATTCTCACTGCCGGTTCGGAAGAACCCAACGCGCTGGTCGAGCTGCGCACGGGCGCTAGGCGCGAGCCGAACACCAAGGCGACGACAGCCGAACTCTATGACGGGCTCGAGGCCGCCAGCCAGAACCGTTGGCCGTCGCTGCGCCACGATGTGATGTCGGTGAACCAGCTGTTCGCGCCGATCTTCGTTGCCGGCTTCTACTACAAGACCTTCATGTGGCCGGCGAAATTCTGGGAAGCGATCTACGAGCCGGCGATCCGTCGCGCCGCCGGCCTTGGCCGCGCCGCAGGCGTCGCCGATCCGGACCACTACGACAAGGCATGGGCGCATTGCGATGTGCTGATCGCCGGCTCCGGCCCGGCCGGTCTGGCCGCGGCATTGGCAGCCGGCCGCGCTGGTGCCCGCGTCATCCTGTGCGAAGAGGATTTTGTCCCCGGCGGCCGCCTGCTGTCGGATGGCGGCACGATCGATGGTGTGCCGGCAGCCGAATGGCTGTCGCGGACGCTGACTGAACTGGCTGATATGCCGGACGTCCGCATCATGACCCGCACGGCACTATTCGGCGTCTACGATGGCGGTACCTATGGCGCGATCGAGCGGGTCAACGACCACCTGCCCTCGCCGCCTCAGCATCAGGTGCGCCAGCGGCTGTGGCGGATCGTGGCCAAGCGTTGCGTTGTCGCGGCCGGCGCCATCGAACGGCCGATCGTGTTTGCCGGCAACGACACGCCCGGTGTGATGATGGCGTCCGCCATGCGCACCTATGTCGCGCGCTATGCGGCGACACCGGCCAAACGCATCGCGCTGTTCACCAACAATGAGGATGGCTGGCGCACGGTCGAGACTGCACTCGGTGCCGGCCTACAGATCGCGGCGGTCATCGATGCACGGTCCGAAGTGTCGCCGGCGCATCGTTCGCTGGCCTCCAAGGGCGGCTTCCCGGTGCTGCATGGTTCCGTCAGTGGCGTCGATGGCGGCAAGGATGGCGTCAGGAAAATCGCGGTGTCGCTCACCGGCGGCGCGCGCGCCGAGGTCGAAGCGGACGGGCTCGCCGTTTCCGGCGGCTGGAACCCGGCGGTCGGGCTGACCTCCTTCCATCGCGGTCGGCCAGCGTGGCGTGACGACATCTCCGCCTTCGTGCCCGACGGCGCGCCTCCCGGCATGGTCGCCGCTGGCGCCGCCAATGGCGATTTCGGCCTCGGCGCCTGCCTGAGCCAGGGATTTGCCGCCGGCGCGGCAGCGGCGCGTGACACGGGACATGGCGGCACAGTGGGTACCGCGCCTTCCGCCGACGACGAGGCATTCTCGCTGACGCCGCTCTGGCACGTCGCCGGCAAGGGCAAGGCTTTTGTCGATTACCAGCACGACGTCACCGCCTCTGACATCGAACTGGCGCAACGCGAAGGCTTTGAATCCGTCGAACACCTGAAGCGCTACACGACGCTCGGCATGGCCACCGACCAGGGCAAGACCTCGAATGTCGCCGGCCTTGCCATCATGGCCGCGGTCAGCGGCCGTTCGATCCCCGAGACCGGCACGACGATCTACCGGCCGCCTTACGTGCCGGTCGCCATCGGCGCCTTCGCCGGCCATCACCGCGACGAGACGTTCCATGCGACGCGGCTGACGCCGTCGCACCACTGGGCCGTGGAACAAGGTGCTGTCTTCGTCGACACCGGCCTGTGGAAACGCGCGCAATGGTACCCGCGCGCCGGCGAGAAGGACTGGCTGGAATCGGTGACCCGCGAGGTCAAGGCGGTGCGCGGTGGCGTCGGCTTCTGCGATGTCTCGACGCTCGGCAAGATCGACGTGCACGGCCCCGATGCCGGCGCCTTCCTGGATCGCGTCTACATCAACACCTTCTCCAGCCTCGCAGTTGGCAAGGCGCGCTATGGGCTGATGCTGCGCGAGGACGGCATCGTCTATGACGATGGCACGACATCGCGGCTGGCCGAGGACCATTATTTTCTCACCACCACCACGGCCAAGGCCGGGCTGGTGATGCAGCATCTCGAATTCTGCCGCCAGGTGCTGTTCCCGGAGCTCGACGTGCAGCTCACTTCCGTCTCCGACCAGTGGGCGCAATTCTCGATCGCCGGGCCGAAGACACGCGACCTGCTCCAGGAGATCGTCGATCCGTCGGAAGACCTGTCGAACGAAGGCTTTCCGTTCATGGGCGCCCGCGAGGTGACCCTTCGCGGCGGACTCAAGGCGCGGCTGTTCCGCATCTCGTTCTCCGGCGAAATGGCCTTCGAGATCTCCGTGCCGGCACGCTTCGGCGATGCCATGGCACACAATCTGATGCTGGCCGGCGCGCCCTTCGGTGTGACGCCCTACGGCACCGAGGCGCTCGGTGTCATGCGCGTTGAAAAGGGTCACGTCGCCGGACCGGAACTGAGCGGCACGACGACAGCCGCCGATCTTGGCCTCGGCAAAATGATGTCGACCAAGAAGGATTTCATCGGCCGCGTGATGGCCGGACGCGAGGCGCTGGTCGCCCCGGATCGCCAGGTCGTGGTCGGCATCAAGCCGACCGACAGGGGCCGCCGCTTGCGCTCTGGCGCGCACATCATCCCGAAGGGTCAGACGCCCGGCCCCGGCAACGACCAGGGCTATATCACCTCGGTCTGCTTCTCGCCCACGTTGGATCAGTGGATCGGGTTGGCCTTGGTCGAGCGCGGCCGCGAGCGGATCGGCGAAATCGTCCACGCGCATGATCCGTTGCGCGGTGAGGATTATGATGTCGAATTGTGCAATCCCGTCTTCTACGATCCGGATGGAGGGCGCCAGCGTGGCTGAGTTTTCCTGGGCTCCCCGCAGTCCCCTTGAAAAGGCGCTTGTTGCCGGCGTGCATGGTGCACGCGGTATCGAGGCCGGCGTCTCGCTGACCGAGGTTCGCAATTTTGACCTGATCCAGGTGATGGCGCGGCGCGGCAAAGGAGCCGAACTGGCAAAGGCGACTAGGACCCGCTTCGGCATCGCGGCACCGGATGCGCCGAAGGCGGTACAAACTCCGGATGCCACGCTGATCTGGTCGGGGCCTGATCAGTTCTTGATCTTGTCGAAAAGTGGCAAGCACACGATGTGGACGCTGGCGCCGGCATTCACCGGTCCCGCTTCGCTATCGGATCAATCACATGCACGCGCGTTGATCAGCGTTTCCGGAATCCAGGCGCGCGCCATGCTCGCCAAGCTGTCGTCGATCGACCTGCATGCCGCCTCGTTTCCGATTGGTGCCGCTGCTGCGACGTCGATGGACCACACCAGCGTCACGCTCTGGCGCGGGAATGATCGGCCGGATGGCCTGGCGGTGTTCAACCTCCTGGTGTTCGCGACCTTTGCCGAAAGCCTTTGGCATACGATGCTCGACTCGGCTGCGGAGTACGGCGTTACGGTCAGCCATTCCGAGGATTTCGAGTAGCGTTTGCGCGCGCCCCACCTTTCTCCCTTGGGGGAGAAGGGAAGAAGTGCGCTTCGCCTTGCCAAACGCACGCGCACTGCTATTCTTACCGCTAAAATAATTTCACACACAGGCAAACTTGTTTCTCGAACCGCAAGGCTGAAATGAGCCAGTCGCCCTACCCCGCAATCGCTGCCGGACCGCCCCGGCCGAGCCTCATCCTGAGGCCCGGCCAGATCGCGCTGCCGCCGGGCATGGAGCGTTATACGATCCAGGGCAATGGCGCGGTGCTGATCGACATCGAGGCTGGTGACACGATCACCGTGCGCAATGTCGAAGGCGGGCAGGCCTGCGAGTTGCTGGCCTGGGACAGGACCGGCGCGACCGATCCCGGCATTTTCGGTGAAGCATCGAACAGCAACGCTGCCGGCATCAAGGCGCTGCTCATAGAGGACGACGACAGCCTCGCATCGCTACGGAGCGTGCTCGCGCGCCGGCAGGTGCAGCTTGACCATGCCAAGGCGGTTCGCGTGTTCGGCGACGCGACGCCCGCCGGCATCGAACAGGCTTTCACCGTCGCGCGCGATGGCGCGATGCTGATTGCGGCCCCCGGCGGGCCGATGCTGGTCGACGGTCACGACACGGCGACGCCGCTGACTGCCATCGTTCGCCGCGCCACGATCCGCGCGGCGGTGAAATCGCTATTGGCCGATCCGCTGGCCGACCCGGTGCTCGATTTGCGCGTCCATTCGGCGACGGCGGAGGCCTATTTCGTCAAGGCCGGCGACTATCTCCAGATCATCGATGTCGACGGGCGCCAGTGCACCGATTTCCAGTGCTTTTCGGCGCGCAAGCTGGACAGGGGACTGGATCATCCGCTCGACGTGACCACGACGCGCACGCTGATGGGTGCGAGCTACCCGATGCCCGGCCTGTATTCCAAATACTATGACCAGGACATGGAGCCGCTGGTCGAGGTGGTGCAGGACACATGCGGCCGGCACGACGCCTTCGCGCTCGCCTGCGCGGCCAAATATTACGACGACATCGGCTATCCCGGCCACACCAACTGCTCGGAGAACTTCAACCGTGCGCTGGCCGGCAAGGGCGTCAATCCCCGCGCGGGCTGGATGGCGATCAACTTCTTCTTCAACACGGCGATCGACGCGCATGGCGTCATGGTGTCCGACGAGCCGTGGTCGCGGGCGGGCGACTACGTGCTGCTGCGGGCGCTCACAGACATTGTCTGCGTTTCCTCCGCCTGCCCCGACGACACGACGCCGGCCAATGGCTGGAACCCGACCGACATCCATGTGCGGACCTATTCCGGCCAGCACAAATTCTCGCGAGCGATCGCCAGACGCATGACGCCCGATTCGGAACCGAAAATGACCCGCGAGACAGCTTTTCATTCGAGCTTTGCCAAGCACACCCGCAACTTTCAGGAGTACAAGGGCTATTGGCTGGCCAATTCCTTCGCCAAGGACGGTCCGATCGCAGAATACTGGGCCTGCCGTCAGGCCGCGGTGATCATGGACCTGTCGCCGCTGCGCAAGTTCGAGGTCACCGGTCCGGATTCCGAAGCGCTGCTGCAATACACGCTGACCCGCGACGTCAAGAAGCTGGGCGTCGGCCAGGTGGTCTACTCGGCCATGTGCTACGAGCATGGCGGCATGGTCGACGACGGCACCCTGCTGCGGCTCGGCAAGGACAATTTCCGCTGGGTCGGCGGCGACGATCTGTCCGGCGAATGGCTGCGCGAGACGGCCGCCAAGCTGGGTCTCAACGTGCTGGTGCGCTCGTCGACCGACCAGATGCACAATGTCGCCGTGCAGGGTCCGAAGAGCCGCGACATCCTGCGAGAAGTGATCTGGACTTCGCCATTGCAGCCATCGATCGACGAACTCGAATGGTTCCGCTTCGCCGTCGCCCGCATTGGTGGCGGCAACGGCATTCCGGTCGTGGTCTCGCGCACCGGCTATACCGGCGAGCTCGGCTACGAGATCTGGTGCCATCCGCGCGACGCCGAAAAAGTGTTCGACGCCATCTGGGAAGCCGGCCAGTCGCATGGACTGAAGCCGATGGGGCTGCAGGCGCTGGACATGGTGCGCATCGAGGCCGGGCTGATCTTCGCCGGCTACGAATTCTCCGACCAGACCGACCCGTTCGAGGCCGGCATCGGCTTCACCGTGCCGCTGAAGAGCAAGACCGACGATTTCATCGGCCGCGAAGCGCTGATCCGCCGCAAGGAGCACCCGCAGACGAAGCTGGTCGGCCTCGACATCGAGGCCAATATCGACGTCGGCCATGGCGACTGCGTGCATGTCGGCCGCGCCCAGATCGGCGTGGTCACGTCGGGCATGCGTTCTCCGATGCTGAACAAGACCATCGCGCTGGCCAGGCTCGACGTCACCCATTCAGCTGTCGGTACCGAGGTCGAGATCGGCAAGCTCGACGGCCATGCCAAGCGGCTGCCGGCGCGCGTCGTCGCCTTCGCCCACTACGATCCGCAAAAGACCAAACCACGCTCCTGACGGCCTTCCAAGACGGTGAGGCCGTGCTGGCAGTCGGTGATAGGAATTTTTTCTTGACCCGCTGAGGGCAGCTATGCTACATATTCGTCCATGGTGCTGATTTGCGCCGCGACCCGCCTCCGGCGGGTTTTTCGTTTCCAGACCCCTGGTCCTTTTCCGAACAATCCTGCCCGCCAGTGTGAAGTTGACATGTTTCGCAAGCGTGATGTGCACGGCGCGACAATTCGCTTGACGTGAAAGCGCGCCGGATCAATCTTCACTGTTAAGAAAAAAATACGACTGAGTGGAAACACCGGCAGTCGATCAATGCATGCGTCGATGGTGAAGCCTCGCTAAGCCGCGGCGGTCACGAACGGGGAACATCAAAATGGGGAACAAAGACATATGAGCACGATAGTGACTGTCCTGGAGCCGCTTGCCGAAGGCAAATTGCACCGAAATATCGACTGGCGGGGCGCCTTCTGGGTGGCGAGCGGCGTGCCTGCCCTCGTCCTGTTCTCGATCGGCGGCATTGCCGGCACGACCGGCACGCTGGCCTTCGCGATCTGGATCTTCTCCATGATCATGGGCTTCCTGCAATCCTTCACCTATGCCGAAATCGCCGGCCTGTTTCCGAACAAGTCGGGCGGCGCGTCGATCTACGGCGCCACCGCATGGCTGCGCTATTCCAAGTTCATCGCGCCGCTGTCGGTGTGGTGCAACTGGTTCGCCTGGTCGCCGGTGCTGTCGCTCGGCTGCTCGATCGCCGCCGCCTATATCCTCAACGCGTTGGCGCCGGTGCCGCTGTTCACCGATGCCTCGCCCGAAGTCGTCGCCTATATCGCCGCGCATGCCGGGACGAGTGCCGCCGACGCCATCACCGCGGTGACCGCCGCGGCAACGCCGGTGATCCGCAACTGGACGCTCTACAGCCACACGCTGGGGCCGGTCTCGTTCACCCTCAACGCGACCTTCTTCATCGGTGCGGTGCTGATGCTGATCATCTTCGCCATCCAGCATCGCGGCATCCTCGGCACTGCCAACGTGCAGAAATATATCGGCCTGCTGGTCATCATCCCGATGCTGATCGTCGGCGTGGTGCCGATCGTCACCGGCCAGATCAACTGGGCGAATTTTTCGCCGCTGGTGCCGCTGGCGGCCGCCTATGCGCCCGAACCCGGCGCCTGGAACATTGCCGGCTGGACGCTGGTGCTTGGCGGCATGTTCATCGCCGCCTGGTCGACCTACGGTTTCGAGACCGCCGTCTGCTACACCTCGGAGTTCAAGAACCCGGGCACCGACACGTTCAAGGCGATCTTCTATTCCGGCCTTTTGTGCATGCTGCTGTTCATCCTGGTGCCGTTCACCTTCCAGGGCGTGCTTGGCCTCAACGGCATGCTGGCGACACCGATCGTCGACGGCTCCGGTGTCGCCGACGCGCTGGCCGGCATGGTCGGCGGCGGCGCGCTGATCCACAGCCTCCTGGTGATGCTGATGATCCTGGCGCTGGTTCTGTGCATCATGACGGCGATGGCCGGCTCTTCGCGTACGCTCTACCAAGGCTCGGTCGACGGCTGGCTGCCGCGCTATCTCAGCCACGTCAACGAACATGGCGCGCCGACGCGGGCAATGTGGACCGATCTCTGTTTCAACCTGATCGTGCTGGCCATTGCCTCGGCCGACGCGACGAGCTTCTTCTTCATCCTCGCCGTGTCGAACTGCGGCTATATCATCTTCAACTTCCTCAACCTCAACGCCGGCTGGATCCACCGCATCGACAACGGCCATATCGCCCGGCCCTGGAAGGCGCCGAGCTGGTTGCTCGGCGTCGGCGCGATCTTCGCCTATGTCAACATGATCTTCATGGGCGCGGGCGCCAAGGTGTGGAACCCGATGGCGCTGTGGGCCGGCCTGATCACGGCGGCCCTAATCATCCCGGTGTTCTGCTTCCGCCACTATATCCAGGACAAGGGCAAATTCCCCGACCATATGCTGGCCGATCTCGGCATGACGGGGGCCGACCTCTCGGTCAAAAAGGCGGGCATACTGCCCTATCTGACCCTGGTCGCCGGCGTGGTGGTGATGCTGCTCGCCAACTGGTTCTTCGTCATCTGATCTCGTAAAAGTGAAAAGGATCGGGCGCGCTTCGGCGCGCCCGATCCTTTTCGACTGCGTGATCGATCTATTCGGCGGCCAGCGCCAGTTGCGGCTTTTCGGCTTCCTGACTCAGTTCCAGATCGTCCGTCCGTCCCTCCGCGCCGCGCTTCTTCGGCTCCCGGCCGAAGAACAGGGCGTAACCGGCCGGCAGGACCAGGATGGTCAGCACCGTGGCAACCAGGATGCCGCCCATCATGGCGTAGGCGAGCGGACCCCAGAAGACGCCGCGCGAGATCGGGATCAGCGCCAGCACCGCCGTCAGCGCCGTCAGCGTGATCGGCCGGAAACGGCGAACGGCCGAACCGATGATCGCCTCGTAGCGGTCCATGCCCGCGGCGATGTCCTGGTCGATCTGGTCGACCAGGATGATCGAGTTGCGCATAATGATGCCGAGCAGCGCGATGACGCCGAGAATGGCGACGAAGCCGAACGGCGCGCCGCTGATCAAGAGTGCCGCGGCAGCACCGATAATGCCAAGCGGACCGGTCGCCAGCACCAGCATCGCCTTGCCGAAGTTCTGCAGCTGGATCATCAAAAGCACGACGATGACGGCCAGCATGATCGGCGCCTTGGCGGCGATCGAAGCTTGGCTTTCCGCCGAATCCTCCGCACCGCCCTGGATCTCGACCTTGTAGCCGGGCGCCAATCCGTCACGCAGGCCCTGCATATCCTTGTACAGTTTGGTGACGACGTCATTGGACTGCACGCCGTCGGGCAGCGTTGCCCGCACACTGATGGTCGGCAGACGGTCGCGGCGCCACTCGATGCCTTGCTCCAGCACCGGCACCACCTTGGCAACCTGCGACAGCGGCACGAAGCCACCGAAGTCGGTCGGGATATAGACCGAGTCGACCGAGGACAGCAGGCTGCGGCTGGCATCCGGCTCGCGGGCGACGATGGACACCGTCTCCTCGCCGTCGCGGAAGTCGTCGAGCGGCGCGCCGGACATCGCCGCCTGCAGCATCTGGCGGATGCGCTGCGAGGTGACGCCGAGTGCGCGGGCACGATCCTGGTCGATGACCAGCTTCATCGCCGGAACCGGCTCCAGCCAGTCATCATGCACGGCGCCAAGCAGCGGATCCTCGCGGAACTTCGCCTTCACCTGGTCGGCGATGCGGCGCACCTCCTGGCGATCCGGCCCCATGACGCGCATCTGCACCGGCCAGCCGGTCGGCGGGCCGAGGAACAGACGATCGACTTTGGCACGGATGGATGGGAAGTCTTGCGCCAGGACGGTGCGCAACTTGACGATCAGCCGTTCGCGGGCCGGTTCGTCATTAGCCATGACGAGCAGCTGGGCGAAGTTGGGGTTGCTCAGCTGCTGGTCGAGCGGCAGGAAGAAGCGCGGCGCGCCTTCGCCGATATAGGTGGCGATGAAACGCTTGTCCTTGTCGTCCATCATCTTGGTTTCGAGCGCCTTGGCCTGCGCCTCGACTTCCTTGATGCTGGTGCCTTCCGGCAGCCAAAGGTCGACAAGGATTTCCGGCCGCGACGATTGCGGGAAGAAGTTCTGCGGAATGAACTGGAAAGCCCACAGGCTGGTGCCGAAGGTGACCAGCGTCATCACCAGGACGATGATGCGATGGCGCACGGCCCAGCTGACGGTAGCACGAAGCCGGCGGTAGAAACGTGTGTCGAAGACATCGTGATGGCTGCCGGCATGCTTGCGCTGCTTGAGGATCATGTTGCCGAGCCATGGCGTGAAATAGACCGCGACGAACCAGGAGACGATCAGCGCGATGCCGACGACATAGAACAGGGTGCGGACATATTCGCCGGCGGTCGAGGCCGCGAAGCCGACCGGAATGAAGCCGGCCGTGGTGATCAGCGTGCCGGTCAGCATCGGGAAGGCGGTCGAGGCATAGGCGAAGCTCGCCGCCTCGACCTTGACCATCCCCTCCTCCAGTTTGCGCTCCATCATCTCGACGACGATCATCGCGTCGTCGACCAGAAGACCGAGCGCGATGATCAGCGCGCCGAGCGAGATGCGCTGCAGGTCGATGCCGAGCTCGTACATGATGGCGAAGGTCGCAGCCAGCACCAGCGGGATGGCGATGGCGATGACCAGGCCGGAACGCCAACCGATCGACAGGAACGAGACGACCAGCACGATCAGCAACGCTTCGCCAAGCGCATGCATGAATTCCGCCACCGCATCGGTGACGACGCCCGGCTGGTCGGAGATCTGGTCGACCGCAACGCCGTAGGGCAGCGCCTCCTCGAAGCGCTTGTAGGTGGCCTCGACATCCTTGCCGACGTCGGTAACCTTGAACCCCTTGGCCATGACAACGCCCAACTGCACGCTGTCGTGACCGTTGAAGCGGTACTTTCGCTGGAACGGATCTTGCAGCCCGGAGGTCACCGTGGCGATGTCGCCCAACCTTGTGACCTGGCCGCCGGCGCGCAGGCGCAGGTTCCTGATGTCCTCAACCTTGCCGACATCGCCCTCGACGGAGATGCGCACCGAGTTGGTGCCGGTATCCACGGAGCCGGCCGGGTCGACATTGTTCTGTCCCTTGATCGCATTCTGCAGATCGGTCAGCGTCAGGCCGCGTTCGGCGAGCGCCTTGGACGAGACGTCGATATAGAGCTTTTCCGGCTGGTCGCCGATGATGACGGCCTTCTCGACGCCGGGCGTCGTCAAAAGCATGTCGCGCGCCTGGATGGCGAACTTCTTCAGCTCGGGATAGCTGAAGCCATCGCCGCTGATCGAATGCAGGGTGATGAAGGTGTCGCCGAACTCGTCGTTGAAATAGGGGCCGAGCAGACCTTGCGGCAGGTCGCCCTGGATATCGCCGACCTTCTTGCGCACCTGGTAGAAGGCGTCGTTCACCTCGGCGGTGTTGGTGTCGCCCTTGATCTGCACGGTGATGATGGCGCTGCCCGCGCGGGTGAAGGAGCGCACGAAATCGAGATGCGGCGTTTCCTGCAGCTTGCGTTCGATCTTGTTGACGACCTGGTCTTCCATCTCCTGGATCGAGGAGCCCGGCCAGATCGCCTGGACGACCATGACCCGGAAGGTGAAATCGGGATCTTCCTTCTGGCCCATGCGCATCAGGCCGAGCGCGCCGGAAATGATGATCAGGCCGAACAGGAACCGCGCAATGGCGGGATGGCCGATTGCCCAGCGCGACAGGTTGAAGGGCCGCTTCTCTTCCGTGGAATTGGTCATCGACGCTGGTCCATCTATCTAGCGCAACAAAATCGAGGGTTCGTAGTGGCTTCCGGGCGGCAAGGCTCTCCGAGCGGAGGAGCACTCATCGCGGTGGGACGCGAAATCGATGTGGGGGTTACATCAATCGAGCGTCTCGGTCGGGCGCCTGCCGCCCGGAAACCAGCGGCTGCGAAAACGCGCAGCCGGTTGTCTGTCGTCAGCGCACCTGCTTGGCGTCGCCGTCCGCCGCGGATGCCGATTGCAGCGCCGTATCACCGGCGAGCTTCACTTTCAGGTTTTCGGTCATGAATTGCGTTCCGGCGGCGACCACGACATCGCCGGGTTTCAAACCCTCCGCGACACGCACGCCATCGGCGGCGAACTCGGCAACCTTGATCGGACGGGCATGAACGGTGTCGGCGCCACGATCGACGGTCCAGACGATCGATTGGGTGCCTTGCTCGGCCAGTGCGCTCAGCGGGATCGAGACCAGCTGCCGCTCATTGGCCGCCGAAGCTTCGATGCTGGCGGTCATGCCAAGCAAAACACGCGGATCGTTGGGCAGGCTGACGCGGACGGCAAAGGTGCGTGACTGCGGATCGGCGCTGCCGGCGACTTCGCGGACCTTGCCATCGAGCGCCAGCGCATCGTCGGACCAGAAGCCTGCCTTGACTGCCTTGCCCGGCTTGAATTCGGCGATTTCCATTTCGGGAACGGCGATCAGCACTTCCTTTTCGCCGTCGACAGCGACAGTAACAACCGGCGTGCCGGAACCGACCACCTGGCCGACGTCGGCGCTGACGGTGGTGACGATGCCATCCCTGTCGGCCTTGAGATCGGTATAACCGACCTGGTTCTTCGCCTGAGCAAGTGTCGAAAGGGCGGAATCACGCGAGGCGACCGCTTGGTCATAGGTCAAGGTCGCCTGTTCGAGCTGTGATTTCGGGGCAAAATTCTTGGCAAAAAGCTGCTCGGCACGCTTGCGGGCAAGCTCTACGGTCTCGACCTGCCGCTCGGCGGCATCGAGCGCTGCCTGCGCGCTCTTGACCGAAAGGTCGTAGTCAATGGGATCGATGCGGGCGAGCACATCGCCCGAGGCCACATGCTGGCCGATATCGACGAGGCGCTCGGTGATCTTGCCATTGACGCGGAACGCCAGAGCGCTCTCGGTGCGGGCCCGCACCGACCCGGAATAGGAAAGCATGCGGGTGTCATGCACCTTCGCGATCTCGACAACCTTGACCGGACGGATGATATCCTTGACTTCGGCTTTTTCCTGGCTGCAGCCGGCAAGCCCGAGAGTGGCGGTGACAAGCAGCACCGGGCCCACAGCCGGCAGCCTGCCGATGATTGAACTGAACGAAGACACGCGCGTACTCCCGAAATGGAGATGAATCGTTGAACCGGCGCCCGGCGGGCGGCGGCTACTTCAAAGCCTTGATTGCATAGTCGATGAGGTCGTCAGGCATTGCCCGGTTGGTCTTGGCAAGGCATTGCGCCACCATCTGCGGATGACACAGGATGACGGTCGCGGCGCCGAAACAGCGAGACGCGATCACCGGATCCTGTTTTCTGAACTCACCGGCCTCGATGCCGTCACGAATGATTTCCGCAAACAGGTCGTGAATGCTGTCGACATGCTTGTCGATCACACCCCAATCCCGTTCGAGGGCGACGATGACCATCTCGTGGACCTTTTGGTCGTCGAGCATGACCTCCATCGTCATCTTGTATTGCGCATGCACGTAACGCCGGAGCCGCTCCTCGGCGCTGATCGGCAGGCGCGAAATCTCGTAGGCCATCTTGTAGCTGGCACCGAGCATCCGGCCGCAGACGGCCTGGTGGATTTCGACCTTGGAGGCGAAGAAACGATAGATGTTGGCGGGCGACATGCCGAGTTCACGCGCGATGTCGGCGACATTGGTCTTGCCGTAGCCATAATGCCGGAACAGGCGCTCGGCGCAATCGAGAATGCGCGTTACATTTTCCTGTCGGGCGGCTTCGGCGACTATGGTGGCGGCTTCGGACATGATCCTCTGTCAATTTACGAGTGACGAATTTCGATTTTCGTCACTCGTAAATTGAAAAGAGCGGCCTGTCAACGCGGATTCGATGTACGCGTACGAATGGTGACAGATGGTGACAGTGAGAAGGTGGAATCGACGATCGCTATTAGCGGCTGGCCCTGATGAATTCGTCATCCTAGGGCGAAGCAAGGAGCGAAGCGACGCGGCGCAGACCCTAGGATCCATGCCGCGACGTCTGCTGAAGAGTGTGGCGGATCAAGAAGTTACGCTGGTAAGCGCGCCCTGTCATCCTCGACGTTGGAGCATGGCTGAGAGGTCACGGCATGGATCCTAGGGTTTCCGCGACGTCGCTTCGCGACTGCTCCACCCTAGGATGACGAAGTCAGGTCCTTTGCCATCTCGCGCAACCGGAATTTCTGGATCTTGCCGGTCGAGGTCTTCGGGATTTCGGCGAAGATGACCGCCTTCGGCACCTTGAACCGGGCAAGTAGCGCGCGGCAGTGATCGATGATCTCGGCTTCGGTAGCGACCTTGCCGGGCTTCAGCTCGACATAGGCGACAGGCACCTCGCCCCATTTGTCGTCGGGCCTGGCGACGACGCCGCAAGAGGCAACCGACGGGTGCTTGTAGAGCGCGTCCTCGACCTCGATAGAGGAAATGTTCTCACCACCGGAGATGATGATGTCCTTGGAGCGGTCCTTGAGCTGGATGTAGCCGTCGGGGTGCATGACGCCGAGATCGCCGGAATGGAACCAGCCGCCAGCGAAGGCTTCGTCGCTCGCCTTGCGGTTTTTCAGGTAGCCCTTCATGACGATGTTGCCGCGGAACATGACCTCGCCGATGGTCTCGCCATCGGCCGGTGTCGTCCGCATCGTCTCGGGGTCCATGACTGTCAGGCCTTCGAGCGCTGCATAGCGCACGCCCTGCCGCGCCTTCCTGGCGCTGCGCTCGCCCTTTTCGAGATCATCCCAGGCGCCGTGCCATTCGTTGACCACTGCCGGGCCATAGGTCTCGGTCAGGCCGTAGAGATGGGTGACGGCAAATCCGGCATCCGCCATCCCGGATAGCACCGCTTCCGGCGGGGGTGCTGCGGCCGTGTTGAAAGTGACCGTCTGGGGAAATGCGCGCTTGTCCTCGTCCCTGGCATTGATCAGCACCGACATGACGACCGGCGCGCCGCACAGATGGGTGACGCCCTGATCGGCGATCGCATCGTAGACCGGCTTCGGCCGCACCCAGCGCAGGCAGACATGGGTGCCGGCCTGGACTGCGAGCGTCCACGGAAAGCACCAGCCATTGCAGTGGAACATCGGCAGCGTCCAGAGATAGACGGCGTGCTTGGCCATGCCGGCATGAATGGTGTTGGTGTAGGCCATCAGGGCAGCACCGCGATGGTGGTAGACGACGCCCTTCGGATTGCCTGTAGTGCCGGAGGTATAGTTCAGCGAGATCGCGTCCCACTCATCGTCGGGCATCGACCAGGCGAAGTCCGCGTCGCCCCCGGCGATGAAGTCCTCATAGTCGAGCGAACCGATGCGCTCACCCTTCGGATACGGCGCGTCGGCGGCGTATTCGGGATCGTCATAGTCGATGACCAGCGGCTTGACCTTGGCCAGTTCCAGGGCCTGTCTGACGACGCCGGAGAATTCGCGGTCGACGATCAGCACCTTGGTCTCGGCATGATCGAGCTGGAAGGCGACGACCGCGGCATCGAGGCGGGTGTTGAGCGAATGCAGCACCGCCTTGGTCATCGGCACACCGAAATGCGCCTCCAGCATCGGCGGCGTGTTTGACAGCATGACGGTGACGGTGTCGCCCTTGCCGATGCCGCGCCTGTCGAGCGCCGAGGCAAGCTTCAGCGACCGCTGCCAGAAGGTGCGATAGTCGATGCGCTGGCGGCCATGGATGATGGCGATATTGTCGGGATAGGTCTTGGCCGCGCGCTCCAGATAGGTGAGCGGCGTCAACGGCTGATGGTTGGCCGCGTTCTTGTCGAGATCCTGTTCGTAAGGACTGCCCATCCCATGCTCCCCCGCGGTTTTCTTTCAGACGTTCTAATCACAGGCTCGGGCCGCGTCACCACAAACGATGCCACGACAGAGCGCATTCGGCGCAATGATGAACCAGATTCGGCGTAAGCGGGAGCATCGCATACCTCTGCCCAGTTTGACTTTTGTCGAGAGCCGTGAATAATGTCAGCCGAGGAGACGGCATGGCGATCCGACCGGCAGAACAACTCATCCACAAGGCCGCCTGGCTCTACTATGCCCATGGCCTGCGGCAGGACCAGGTGGCGAGCCAGCTTAACATTTCCCGTGCCTCAGTCGCCATGTACCTGCGCAAGGCCCGCGAGACCGGCATCGTCAACATCTCGACTTCGACCCAGCTTTTCACCGACGACGTGCTGGCGCGCAAGCTCGAGGATGTGTTGAGCCTCGACGCCGTCTGGATCGCACCGGAGAATGATCATATTGCCGACCCGTCGACGGAAATCGCCGTGCTGGCGGCGAGCGTCTTCCTCGAACTGGTCAAGAAGGGCGACCGCATCGGCGTAGCCTGGGGCCGCACCGTCTATATGATCGCCGACGTCATGTCCTATGCCGATCTGCAGGATGTCACGGTGGTGCAGCTCTGCGGCAATCTCGGCGCGCCCTATTCCTATCGGCCCGACCAATGCACCATGGAAATCGCGCGGCGGCTGAATGCCAAGGGCCTCAACTTCTACGCGCCCCTGGTGCTGTCGACGGAAGAGCTGGCGCGGGCGCTGCGTGCCGAGCCGGTGATCCGGGAACAATTGTCGGGTGTCAGCGAATGCGACCTGGCATTATACTCGGTCGGCGCGGTCGACGCCGACAGCCATCTGGTCAAATGCGGCGCGCTGACGCCCAGTGAAATGGCGGATCTGCGCAGCCAAGGCGCTGCCGGCGTGATTGCCGGGCAGATCATAGACGCCGAGGGCAAGGTGCTCGACTGCAGTTATAACAGGCGGGTGATCTCCGCCGAGCTTGCCTCGCTGCGCGCCATCGCCAGGCGGTTGGTGGTGGTGCAGGAGGACAGCAAGTTCGAACCGCTGCTCGCGGCGATCGCCGGCGGCCTTTGCACGCATCTGGTGGTCGGCGCGCACATGGCGCAGCGGCTCCTGGACCATGCGGCTGCCACCATAGAAAAGGCCTCCTAGACCCCCCCTCTCCGCTGCCGGCGCATTGTCATCAAAGCGTCGCGGCAATCCTGTTTCACCAACAAAGACAGCAACCGGACGAAGCGAACATGAAGAATTTGTGGAATGACGAAGCAGCCGAAAAACTCGTCGCCGACTACGCGAAAAAGGGTGTCGGCCGCGACCTGGCGCTGCGCGTCTACACGACCCGGCTGCTCGGCGGCGAACCACGGCTGGTCCTGCATGGCGGCGGCAACACCTCGTGCAAGACGACGGCAACCGACCTCGTCGGCGACCAGTGGGACGTGCTGTGCGTCAAGGGCAGCGGCTGGGACATGGGCGTCATCGAGCCGCAGGGCCTGCCGGCGGTCAAGCTCAAGCCGCTGCTCAAGGCGCGCGCGCTGAACAGGCTGGCCGACGAGGACATGGTTGCCCTGCAACGCGTCAACCTCATCGATCCGTCCTCGCCCAACCCGTCGGTCGAGACGCTGCTGCATGCCTTCCTGCCGCACAAATTCGTCGACCACACGCACTCGACCGCCATCCTCGCCATCGTCGACCAGGAGGACTCCAAGCCGCTGGTGAAGACGGTTTTCGGCAGCAAGATGGGTTACGTGCCTTATATCATGCCCGGCTTCGACCTCGCCAAGGCGGCGGCCGACATCTTCGATGCCGACCCTGATGTCGAAGGGTTGATCCTCGACAAGCACGGCATCTTCACCTTCGGCGACGACGCCAAACAGGCCTACGACCGGATGATCCACTATGTGAATGTCGCCGAGGACTTCATTGCCGCAAGCGGCAAGCCGAAGGCGGCAAAGGCAGTCTTGCCGGCAAAGCTCGCGACACCGGCGTCCATTGCGCCGATGCTGCGCGGAGCGGTGGCGGTAGCGCGCGGCGAAGGCCGCTTCGACCGCATGATCTCTGACTTCCGCACTTCGCCGGCAATCGTCGATTTCATCAATTCATCCGAGATTGCCGATTATGCCGGACGCGGCGTGTCGACACCCGATCTGTCGATCCGCATCAAGACCGGGCCGATGGCGCTGCCGGCGCCCGATGCGGACAAGGCCGGCGACTACAAGGCGGTGATCAAGAGCCATGTCGACGCGTTCGCCAACGATTATCGCGCCTATTTCGAAACCAATGATTCGCTCGACGACGTCAAGCGCACCATGCTCGACCAGATGCCGCGGCTGACGCTGGTGCCCGGCCTCGGCATGTTCGGCCACGGCCGCACGCTAAAGGACGCGAAGATCGCCTCGGATGTCGGCGAGATGTGGGTCGAGGCGGTGCGCGGCGCCGAGGCGGTCGGCCGTTTCCACCCGCTCTCCAAGGCCGATCTGTTCCCGCTGGAATACTGGTCGCTGGAACAGGCCAAGCTCGCGTCCAACAAGCCGAAGCCACTGACTGGCCAGGTGGTGCTGATCACCGGCGGCGCCGGCGCGATCGGCGCAGCGACAGCCAAATTGTTCGCCGACAATGGCGCCCATGCCGTCGTCGTCGATCTCGACGCCGAAAAGGCTGCCGACGCGGCGAAGAAGGCCGGCAACAACTCGATGGGCGTCGCAGCCGACATCACCGACCCGGCGCAGGTGCGTGCCGCCTTCGACAGAGCCGTCGCCGTGTTCGGCGGTGTCGACATCATGGTTTCCAATGCCGGCGCGGCCTGGGAAGGCCGCATCGGTGAGCTCGATGACGCACTCCTGCGCAAGAGTTTCGAACTCAATTTCTTCGCCCATCAGTCGGTGGCGCAGAATGCCGTGCGCATCATGCTCGAGCAGGGCACAGGCGGCGTGCTTTTGTTCAACACCTCCAAGCAGGCGGTCAATCCAGGTCCGAAGTTCGGCGCCTATGGCGTGCCGAAAGCAGCGACGCTGTTCCTGTCCCGGCAATACGCGCTCGACTATGGCGCGCATGGCATCCGCTCCAACGCCGTCAACGCCGACCGCATCCGCTCAGGGCTTCTGACCGACGCCATGATTACCAGCCGCTCAGGCGCGCGCGGCGTGTCGGAGAAGGACTACATGTCCGGCAATCTGCTCGGCCAGGAAGTGACGGCGCAGGACGTGGCGCAGGCCTTCCTGCATCACGCGCTGGCCGACCGCACCACCGCCGATGTGACGACGGTCGATGGCGGCAATATCGCGGCAGCGCTGCGCTGATGTAGAGATCCGTTAGACGAAAAGGTGCGGTGCAACTCCGAAACTTGAGCTTATTGCCCGGAAACGCGCTGGAGAAAGGGCGGTTGGGAACTTTCGACCCGACCGGCCATTGAGATCGAGCAAGGTCAAGCAGCCAAATTTTTGCCTTCTCGAGGAGTTCCCTCATGCCAGCCGAAAACTGGTCCCTGCCCGAACGCTTTATTTTTTCGGGTCACCCGATCGCATGGGGAACGATCGGCGACGGCCCGCCGGCGGTCTTGCTTCATGGCACCCCGTTCTCGTCGGTGGAATGGCGGCGGATTGCAGCTTGGCTCGGGCAACGGCGCCGGATCTACTATTTCGACATGCTCGGCTACGGGCAATCCGCCAAGCCCGACGCGGACGTGTCGCGCGGCATTCAAAACCAGCTGTTCGCGGCGCTCTACGCTCACTGGGAGCTGGAGCTGCCCGACATTGTGGCGCATGACTTCGGCGGCTCCGTCGCGTTGCGTGGCCACCTTCTCAACAGGCTCGATTATCGCTCACTGGTGCTGATCGATCCGGTCGCGATCAGCCCTCAGGGATCGCCCTTGGTTCAAGCGGCAAAAGAAAACGAGAAAGCGTTTGCCAGTCTGCCGGCCTATATCCATGAAGCCATGCTTCGCGCCTATATCGGCGGCGCTGTCGCGAACGCATTGCGCGCGGACGAAATGCAGCTCTATCTGCAGCCATGGCTTGGAGACGAAGGACAGAAGGCTTTTTGGCGTCAGATCGCACAGATGGACGACAAGTACAGTCGAGAGGTCGAGTGGCGATATGGCGAGATACGTTGCCCTGTGACGATCCTGTGGGGTGAAGACGACGAGTGGATTCCGCTCGACGACGGGCGAGAACTCGCGCGCCGCATCCCCGGTGCGCCGTTCATCACGGTTCCAAATGCCAAACATCTCGTTCAGGAAGACGCGCCAGAGGCAATAATCTCGACTGTGCTCGACTTCTGGAACGACCAGCATTCTTCAGCCGCCGCGAAACGCGTGCTACAGCAACTCTAGGATGTGTTTCCAGGCCCTGGTTCCCAGCCTCGAATCAGCCTCGTCACTGCCGCCATGCTCATGCGACACCGAGCGCGGCGTGATCTCCCCCGGTAAGAGAATTCGGTGCCCCGCATCCGGCGATGAAACGAGGTGGGTGATCTTGCCGGCTTTGCCGCGCCGCCGGACAATCTCTTCCGCAAACCATAGGGAGGGCCACAGCGCATCGTCGCCACCCGCGACAAGCACAATCTCGGCCGATATCTTTTCCACCGGGATGGTCGCGGCATTCGCCTCCCGCTTGAAGGTTTTCAAGCTGCGTTCGAATAATCCGCTGTAAGACACCAGACCATCCACGAGCTTGGGTACCCAATCCGGATCTGTCGGCACGAATGGCAGGGGGATACCGTCGAGCGACCATGAGGACCGCTCAGGCCAGCTGACGCCATCCCGGCCCGCACCGATATTTCCCCAAACCACCGATGAGGGGCTGATGGCGACCACAGCGTTGATGCGCTGGTCATGGACGGCCGCAAGGAGTGATGCCTCGGCACCCTTGGATGTGCCGACATAGACGATGCGGCGGCATCCCGTTCCAATGAGATAGTCGGTTGCCGCAAAGAAGGTTTCGAGGGGAATTTCGCATATTCCGGGAGGCTGGCCCTCACCGCCAAACCATTGCAGGGCAAGGGCCGACGAACCCTGGTTTGCAAAGAGCCGTGCACGCCCGACATCGATGCGGCCACTCGATCCACCCAGCACCACCACGCCGGTGGTAGCGTGCGGGCATCGAAACAATGTTCCAGCGACGGCGCCGGACAGGTTTTTCTCGATTGCCGCCTGTGCTTCCATTTACGCACCGAACCTTCCAGAACCAGTGACTGGCTCTGCGAATATTCGGCAAAAGGCCGCCTGCAGCAAGCGACTGCAGGCGGCCTTCGACAGCGAAAGTTACTTGGCGTTCGGGTTTGGCATCCAGGCCGGCATCGCGACATCGGCGTGGGCGAACTGCGGCAGCTTGGCCGACAGGTCCTCCATGTTCTTGATGTCCTTGTCGATGAGGTCCTTCTGGGTGATCAGCGTCGGCGGCACGACGACATTGTGGCCGGGATCTTCGCCGGCCAGCAGCTGCGCCAGCGCACGCACCGAGACCTGGCCGACGACGGCCGGATTGGTCGCGGCGGTCGCGGCCCAGGCGCTGTCGGGCTCACGCATCGCAGCAATATCTGAGGTCGAAATGTCAGCCGAATAGATCTTGATGCCCTTGTTCAAGCCTGCTTCGTCGACAGCGATCTTCACGCCCTTGGCGAATTCGTCATAGGGAGCGAACATCACCTTGATGTCGGGATGCGCCGTCAGCACCGAACGCGCCTGGTTGGCGACGGAGTTGGCAATCGGATTGTCGAGCGTGCCGAACATCGCGACTTCCTTGATGCCGGCATACTTCTTCTTGACGTCGACCCAGGTCTCGTTGCGGCGGTCGAGCGGCGCGATGCCGGCGACATAGACATAGCCGGCATTCCAGCTTTCGCCATTGTCCTTGACCGCCTGCTCGAGCGCGAGGCGCGCCAGGTCGCGGTCGGATTGCTCGACCTGCGGGATCTTGGGATTTTCGACATTGACGTCGAACGCCACCACCTTGATGCCGGCGTCGACCGCACGCTGGGCGGCGTCCTTCATCGATTCCGTCAGGCCGTGCTGGATGATGATGCCCTGCACGCCGAGCGCGATGGCCTGATCGACCATGTCGGACTGAAGGGCGGCATCCTGGCGGCTGTCGAGGACGCGCAGGTCGATGCCGAGCGCCTTCGACTGTGCCTCGACGCCCGAGAGATAGGCCTGGAAGAAGTCACCGGTCGAGAGATAACGCACCAGCGCGATCTTGACGCCGGGCTTGTCGAAAGGCGCCGGCTTGTCCGCGGCAAAAGCCGGGACCTGCATCAGCATGGTTGCGCCGGCCAATCCGAGCGCCACCTTCCCCAGAAGTCTTCTTGTAATGCTCACTTTGTTTTCCTCCACTCTTGTTGAACTCGAAAATCCTGTTCCGGTCGAAAGCTACCTCCTGCCCCTGCCCGAAAGCGCAAAGGTGAAGACAAGGGCGACGACCAGAACCACGCCCTTGACGAAATCCTGCGTGTAGTAAGGCGCGTTCATCATCGTCAGGCCTTGCAGCAAGATGCCGACGAACAGCGCACCGATGGCAGTGCCGAAGGCGTTCGGCTTGGCGGCACCTAGCACCGCGTAGCCGATCAGTGCCGCGGCGACCGCATCGAGTAGCAGATTATTACCCGAGGCGATGTCGCCGCGTCCAAGCCGGGCAGCGAGCAAAATACCGCCGATCGAGGCAAAAACTCCTGAAATAACGTAGGCCCAGATCTTGTATGCCTTGACAGGCGCACCGGCGAGTTCGGCGGCGCGCTCATTGCTGCCTACGGCATACATCATGCGCCCGAAGCGGGTGTATTCGAGAAAGAACCAGATCAGCACGGCGAGCACGAGCAGCACGACTACCGACACCGGAATGAGGTTCGGGATGAAGAAGTCGAAGCGGTGGCGGCCGAGCGCCAGGAAGGCGTCGGAGAATTTGCCGTTGGCGACCGAACCGTCCGGCATGGTCATGCCGGTGGCGATCGAGCGGCCTTCTGTCGGAATGCGCTGCAGGCCGACCAGCAGGAACATCATGCCGAGCGTCGCCAGCAGATCGGGCACGCGCATGTAGACGATCAGCCAGCCATTGATCAGGCCGACAACGGCGCCGATCAGCAGGCAGACGACGACCGCGACAAGGGCGTTCTGTTCCAGCACCACCATCACATAGGCGGCCGCCATCATGGCTGATGTAGCGACCGATCCGATCGACAGATCAAAGCCGCCGACGACCAGCGTGGCGGTGACGCCGAGCGCCAGCACGCCGGTGATGGCGACTGACTGGAAGATGAAAACGGCACTTTGCGGCGAAACGAAACCGTCGGCGGCGATCGAGAAATAGGCGACGAGCCCGAACAAGAGCACGATGAACCCGTAGCGGATGGCGTGGTCGCGCAATGTCATCCGGCGCTCCCGCGCGCTGCTGCCGTCTTTACCCAACCCGAACCCATGCTCTCTCCATTCCAATTCCTATCGCCCACGCTCAGGCCGCACTGTGCAGCGGCCCGCCGGCGACCTCGGCCAACAGGCGGTCGAGATCGACATCGGCATTGCGGTGCTCGCCGACGATGGTCTGTTCCGACATCACCAAGATGCGATCAGCGGTCTCCAGCGCCTCATCGAGCTCGGTGACAAACAGCAGCGTGGCGCGGCCGTTGGCACTGGCCCTGAGCTTGGCGGCAATGTCGCGCCGGGCCGAGATATCAACGCCCTGAAACGGCTCATCCAGAATGAACAGTCTTGCCTCCTGCGCCATCCAGCGGGCGACCATCACCTTCTGCTGGTTGCCGCCGGACAGCTCCGACATTTCGTCCTTCTCGGAACGGCAGACGATGCTCAGCTCCTCGATCTGCCGGCGTGCCGTGGTGCGTTCGAGGCGGCGCCTCAGGATGCCGAAGCGCGACATGCGCTTGTGAAACGGCAGGCTGATATTTTCCTGGATGTTGAAGCTTTGGACGATGCCGTTCTCGCCGCGGTCCTTGGCGACGAGGAACACGCCGGCGGCGATCGCCTCGCCGGCTGTTTCAGGCGCATAAGGCCTGCCGTTCAGCGTCATTGTACCGGCGAGCGGCTGGCGCACGCCAAACAGCGTCTCGGCAAGCGCCGTCTTGCCGACGCCGACGAGGCCGGTGATGGCAACGACCTCGCCGTCGCCGAGCGTCAGCGAAATCGGCCGAGCGCCGTGTGCAATGCGCAGACCTTCTATCTTGAGGACGGCCTTGGCCGAATTCCTGACGACGATCTGGTCGAGATGGATCTTGCGGCCGAGCATGGCATTGACCGCGCCCTCATAGTCGAGCGGTTTCTTGTCGAAAATGCCCGAGATGATCCCGTCTCGCATCGAGATGATGCGATCAGCCAACCGCCTGATGTCCGACATGCGATGCGAGATGTAGAGGATCGCCACGCCCTGCTCGCGCAGCCTGTCGATCAGCGCAAACAGCCGATCAGCCTCGGCGCTGGAGAGCGATGAGGTCGGCTCATCGAGGATCAGCACTTTCGGCTGGTGCGCCAGGGCGCGGGCAATCGCCACCATCTGACGATCGGCCAGCGAAAGATCGCTCACCCGCGCCTTCAAATCGATGGTCAGCCCCATGCGCTCGGCAACCGCCTTGGCCTCCCGCCGCACGCGCATTGGATTGAACAGGGTCGGCGCACCGCTGCCGCTCAGTCGGTCGAGGGTCAGGTTGGTGGCGACGTCGAGATCGGCGACGACACCGTCGTTGATATTCTGGTGCACGGTGACGACGCCGGCGCGGATCGCCTCGGCAGGGGTTTTCGGTGCGAAATCCTGGTCGGCGAGCGCCATCGTGCCGCCGCCGCGTTCGTAGACACCGGAGATGATCTTGACGAGGGTGGATTTGCCGGCGCCGTTGGCGCCCATCAGCACGGTGACTTCGCCGGCATGCAATTCGACCGAGACGCCGCCTAGCACCTCGTTATGGCCAAAGGATTTCCTCAGTCCCTCTACGCGGAACACGGCATTACCGACCATGCGTTCCTCCCTGACATGACGCTATGGGCTGCATCGGCAATTGTCAACACGATTGACAATTGCCAGATCGCTTCCTAGCTTGGCCGGGCCGCCATGCGTCCGTTATGTTCGGAGCGCATAAGCGGGAGGATGACGATGACTGAAAAATTGCCGTTCGAAGCCCTATCGGTCGAAACCCTGGCTGCACGCCTTGGCGGCAACGAGGCGCTGTGCGCGAAGATCGGCAAGGACACTGGCGCCTGGAAGGTCCGCGAGGTCGGCGACGGCAATCTCAACCTGGTGTTCATCGTCGAGGGCGCCAATGGTGCAGCCGTCGTCAAGCAGGCCCTGCCCTATGTTCGCCTGGTCGGCGACAGCTGGCCGCTGCCATTGAAGCGCTCCTTCTTCGAATATCACGCGCTGACCAGGCAAGAGGCGCGCGCGCCAGGCTCGGTGCCGGCGATCCATTATTTCGATGAAGGCCAGGCGCTGATCATCATGGAATATCTTGCGCCGCCGCACATCATCCTGCGCCGCGCCCTGATCGAAGGCCGCCAGCCGCCGAACATTGCCCGGGACATCGGCCTGTTCATGGCCCGGACGCTGTTTCGCGGCTCCGACCTGCACATGGCCGCCAAGGACCGCAAGGCCGATCTGGCGCTGTTCGCCGACAATGTCGAGCTCTGCGACATCACCGAAAGCCTGGTGTTTTCCGACCCCTATTTCGACGCCAAGATGAACCGGCACACCTCGCCGCAGCTCGACAGCCTGGTCGCCGAACTGCGCGCCGACCGTGACCTGAAGGTCGAGGCGCAGCGGCTGAAGCACATCTTCGCCGCCAATGCCGAAACGCTGCTGCATGGCGATCTGCATTCCGGCTCGATCATGGTCACCGACACGGAAACCCGGATGATCGATCCGGAGTTTGCCTTCTACGGCCCGATGGCCTTCGATGTCGGCATGCTGCTCGCCAATTTCTGGATGTCCTTCTTCTCGCAGCGCGGCCACGAGCAGGAGGGAAAGCGCGACGCCATGCGCGCCTATCTGCTCGGGGTGACGACCGAGACCTGGGCGGTGTTCCGCGCCGAGTTCTCGCATCTATGGCGGACCGAACGCACCGGCATGCTCTACCAGAGGAGCCTGTTCGAGGATCAGGGCGACAGGCTCGGTGCCGAGCAGGCGCTCGACCATGTTCTGCACCAGATGTGGACCGATTTGCTCGGCTTTGCCGGCATCGAGGTGCACAGGCGCATCCTCGGCCTCGCCCACAATGCCGATTTCGAGACCATTGCCGATGAGGATTTGCGCGCCAGTTGTGAGGCAAAGGCGCTGAAATTCGGCCGTCACCTCGCCGTCAACCGGCGCCAGATCCACAGCATCGACGAGGTCAACCAACTGGCCGCGCTGATCGAACAGGAGAGCAGCCTTTGAACGTCGGCGACCGCCACTATCGCACCATCTGGCTGAGCGACGACGGCCGTTCGGTCGAGATCATCGACCAGCGCTGGCTGCCGCATGATTTCCGCATCGAAACGATCGGCACGGTCGACGGCATCGCCACCGCCATCCGCGATATGTGGGTACGCGGCGCGCCGCTGATCGGCGTCACCGCTGCCTACGGCGTCGCCATGCAGATGGCCGACGATCCGTCGGATGAAGCGCTCGACGCCGTGTGGGAGACCCTGCACGAGACGCGGCCGACGGCGATCAATCTGCGCTGGGCGCTGGACGAGATGCGGCGCTTCCTGCGGCCTTTGCCTCCCGAACAACGCGCGGCAGCCGCCTATCGGCGGGCCAGTGAGATCGCCGACGAGGATGTCGGCCTCAACCGCGCCATCGGCGAGAACGGTCTCGCCATCATCAAGGCGATCGCTGCGCGCAAGCAGAAGGGCGAGCCGGTCAACATCCTGACCCACTGCAATGCCGGCTGGCTGGCCACCGTCGACTACGGCACCGCCACGGCGCCGATCTACCTGGCCACGGAAGCCGGCATTCCGGTCCACGTCTATGTCGACGAGACACGGCCGCGCAACCAGGGCGCCCAACTGACCGCCTGGGAGATGGCCGGCCACGGCGTGCCGCACACGCTGATCGTCGACAATGCCGGCGGCCATCTGATGCAGCGCGGCGAGATCGACATGGTCATCGTCGGCACCGACCGCACCACGGCCGACGGCGATGTCTGCAACAAGATCGGCACCTATCTGAAGGCACTCGCCGCCGCCGACAATGATGTGCCGTTCTATGTCGCGCTGCCGTCGCCGACCATCGACTGGACGGTGCATGACGGACTGGCCGAGATCCCGATCGAGCAGCGCTCGGCCGACGAGGTCTCGCTGGTCTGGGGCAAGACCGCTGCCGGCGAGATTGCCCAGGTGCGCATTTCGCCGGAGACGACGCCTGCGGCCAACCCGGCCTTCGACGTGACGCCGGCGCGGCTGGTCACCGGCCTGATCACCGAGCGCGGCGTTGCCAAGGCATCGCGCGAGGGATTGAAGGCGATGTTCCCCGAGCGGGCGTAGCCACGTCCCTAGTACAGAGGCTCGGCCATATGCTTCGGCGTCGGCCATGTCTCGGTAATGCCCGGCTGCACCGGCCGCTCCAGATAGGTCGATAAAACCACATAGCTGCGCGTCGAGGTGACGCCCGGCGTTTCGTACAGGCGCGCCAGAAGGCCTTCGAGTGCTCTGGTGTCTTCCGTGCGGACCTTCAGCAGCATGCAGGTATCGCCGGCGACGGTATGGATCTCCTCGACCTCGGGATATTGCGAGACCGCCATCAGTTCCGGCGTCTTTCCCCAGCCCCTGGTGTCGATATGGACAAAGGCAAGCAAAGGCTTTTTCACCGCCCGGGGATCGATGATGGCGACCGTGTTGCGGATGGCGCCGCTGCGACGGAGCCGTTTGACCCGCTCATGCGCTGCGGGTGGCGACAAGCCGACGCGATCGCCGAGTTCGGCGTAGCTGATCGTGGCGTCATCGACCAGGACGCCTAATATTCTTCGGTCAATCGCGTCGAGGTCGCGGGCGGTAGCCTTGTTCTGCGGAATACCATCTGTTTCTTCATCCATGGCGAAATTCCTGGTTCTCCACTGAATAGAATACGGCCATTATGCTGATATGTCGAACATTGATCAAGTTGCGCCATTGACTGCCCGAGCCCCGATCCCGGCGCTTGCCTATCTCTTGACGGGCTGCATCGCCGTCATCGGTTCGAACTCGCTAGTGCTGGGTCCGATCGCACCGGCTGTCGCCTCGTCGTTCAGAACCAGCGTGCCTGCCGTGATGATTGCGGCGGCCGCGTTCGGCCTCGGCACCTCGGCCAGCGCCCTGTTCCTGGCCCGCTACATCGACCGGCTCGGTGCTCGCAGGATGCTGCAGGGCGCACTGTTGCTGCTGGCACTCGCGCTGGTCGCAAGTGCCGCGGCACCGACGGTGATCATGCTGGTCTCCGCACAGCTGCTGGCCGGCATCGCTGCCGGCATCGCCATGCCCGCGATCTATGCCAGCGCGGCGGCCATCGCCCCACCGGGCAGGGAGAGCGGCACGATCGGCGTCGTGCTGACCGGATGGACGCTCAGCATGGTCGCCGGCGTCTCGCTGTCGGCCGTGCTTGCCGATCTTGTGCATTGGCGCGCCGTTTTCGCAGCGGTCGCGGTGCTTGCGACCCTTGCATGGATGGGGCTGACAGTGACGTCGCTTAGCGACATCAGGAAGGCCGGACCGGCGCCCGCCCCGCTGGAAGCGCTCGGCATTCCCGGAATCCTGCCGCTGCTGGTCGCGTGCGCGGCCTTCATGACTTCGTTCTACGGCGTCTATGGCTATCTCGGCGACCATCTTCATGTCGGGCTTGGACAGCCGGTTAGCGCCAATGGGCTGGCGGCGCTTGCCTATGGTGTAGGCTTCGGCACCGCTGCTCTTCTTGACGGCGTCATCGACAGACTGGGTGCGCGGCGCGTCATGCCATTCGCCTATCTTCTGGTCGCCGTCGTCTACGTCGCCATGGCTGCGGCAAGCGGCAGTTTCGGGCTGACCTTGACCATGGTGGCAATCTGGGGACTGGCCAATCATTTCGGCCTGAATGTCCTGGTGATGCGCCTGTCTGCACTCGATCCGTCGCGGCGCGGCACGATCATGGGCCTGAACAGCGCGGTGACCTATCTGGCGGTTTTCGTCGGCACCACCAGCTTCGGGCCGCTTTATTCCAACTTCGGCTTTGCTGCCTGCGCGATGGTTGCAGCGCTGCTCATGCTGATCGCCGCATCGGCGGCGGCGTGGCGCACGCGGTAGTCGACGTGCTTGGCCCAACCTTCCCACGGTTGACAGCAGCGCCCTGCCCTTTCATACAAAGCCGTTAATGTTCTCAGGGCGGGGTGAAAGTCCCCACCGGCGGTAAGGGTTTTACCCAAGCCCGCGAGCGCCCTCCGATGGTCGGAGGGGTCAGCAGATCCGGTGTGATTCCGGAGCCGACGGTTACAGTCCGGATGGAAGAGAACGAAACGCAAAACGGACCGCCCCGGCGGGCCGGATTGCGTATCGTGCGTCCTGATTCTGGTTCGAAACGGAAGGATGGACCCATGAATCAGCATTCCCACAAAGACTATGAAACGACCCGCATCGCCGTTATCAGGGCGCGCTGGCATGCCGATATCGTCGACCAGTGCGTACAGGCCTTCGAGGCGGAACTGGCTAACATCGGAGGCGAGCGCTTCACCGTCGATGTCTTCGACGTGCCGGGCGCCTATGAGATTCCGCTGCATGCCAAAACCCTGGCCGGAACCGGCCGCTATGCCGCGATCCTCGGTACCGCCTTCGTCGTCAATGGCGGCATCTACCGGCATGAGTTCGTCGCCAGCGCGGTGATCGACGGCATGATGAACGTGCAGCTGTCGACCGGTGTACCGGTGCTGTCGGCGGTTCTCACGCCGCTCAACTACCATGACAGCGCCGAGCACCACCGCTTCTTCTTCGAGCACTTCACGGTCAAGGGCAAGGAAGCGGCGAACGCCTGCGTGCAACTCCTGGCGGCGCGGGAGTTGATCGCGGCTTAAGTCACCAAAACGGCCGGATTTCAACCCTGCAACAAGAATTGCGATCGAGAAGAGCTCTGAAGGTTGCGGTTCCGTTGAAATCCCGCCAGAAGCATCAAGGGCCGACCGGCAACCGGCCGGCCCGCGACGTTGCGCTTGAAACCAGATACGGGAGACTATTGGGTGGCTCGCATAACACTGAGACAATTGCTCGACCACGCTGCCGAATACGGCTACGGCGTGCCCGCTTTCAACATGAACAACATGGAACAGGGCCTTGCCATCATGGAGGCCGCCGAGGAGACCAAGTCACCGGTCATCCTGCAGGCAAGCCGCGGCGCCCGCGCCTATGCCAATGACGTGGTGCTGGCCAAGCTGATCGACGCGCTGGTCGAAATCCACCCCGACATTCCGGTCTGCATGCATCTCGACCATGGCAACAACGAAGCCACCTGCGTCACCGCTATCCAGTACGGCTTCACCTCGGTCATGATGGACGGGTCGCTGAAGGAAGACGGCAAGACGCCGGCCGACTACGCCTACAATTCCGGCATCACCAAGCGCGTCGTCGACATGGCGCATTGGGGCGGCGTGTCCGTGGAAGGCGAGATTGGCGTGCTCGGCTCGCTGGAGAGCGGCGGCGGCGAGCAGGAAGACGGCCACGGCGTCGAAGGCGCGATCAGCCACGACCAGCTTTTGACCGATCCCGAACAAGCGGTCGAGTTCGTCAAGGACACCCATGTCGATGCGCTGGCGGTTGCCATGGGCACCAGCCATGGTGCCTACAAATTCTCGCGCAAGCCCGACGGCGCGGTGCTGGCCATGAACGTCATCGAGGAGATCCATCGCCGCCTGCCCAATATGCACCTGGTCATGCACGGCTCGTCCTCTGTGCCCGAGGACTTGCAGGAGATCATCAACAAGTATGGCGGCCAGATGAAGCCGACCTGGGGCGTGCCGGTCGAGGAAATCCAGCGCGGCATCAAGCACGGCGTGCGCAAGATCAACATCGACACCGACAACCGCATGGCGCTGACCGGCGCGATCCGCAAGGTGCTGACCGAGAACCCGAGCGAGTTCGATCCGCGCAAATATTTGACACCGGCCATGGCCGCCATGCGCAAGCTCTGCAAGGAGCGCTTCGAACAGTTCGGCACCGCCGGCAACGCGCAGAAGATCAAGCCGCTGCCGGTCGCCGAAATGGCCAAGCGCTATAAGTCGGGCAGCCTCGACCCGAAGTTCGGCTGAGTTCCAGCGATTTATCCCAGAGCTGCCAGAAGCAACCTGGCAGCTCTGGCGACGGCTGTTTTACTCCGGAGTCTCGGCCTCGGCACGAACCAGCTTGATATCTGCGCCAGCCGCCCATGCGCCGATATCTTCCCGACGCAATGCCGCCGCCATCATGTCTGGAAACAGATCCGGCGTGCAGGCAAAGACCGGAATGCCGAGGGCGGCCACCGAGCCTGCCATCTTCGGGTCATAACCCGGCCTGCCCTGGTCGGTCAGCGCCAGGAGCACCACGACGTTGACGCCGGAGCGAACGAGTGCAGCAAGCCGCTGCAGCAATTCCTGCCCGTTGCCGCCCTCATAAAGGTCAGTGATCAGCACCATATGCGACTTGGTCGGCCGTTCGATGCGGTCCGCGCAATAGGCCACGGCCTGGTTGATGTCGGTGCCGCCGCCCAGCTGCACGCCGAACAGGACTTCGACAGGATCGCTAAGCTCCTCGGTCAGATCGACGATTGCCGTGTCGAAGCAGACAAGCTTGGTCCGCACCACCGGCAGGGAGGCCATCACCGCCGCGAATATCGAGGCGTAGATTACCGAGCTTGCCATAGAGCCCGACTGGTCGACGCACAGCACCACCTCATCCAGGTCGACCAGCCTTCGCTGTTTGCGCATGAAGCCGACCAGCTTCTCCGGCACGATGGTCTTGTGCTCGGGCTGGTAATGGCGAAGGTTGGCTGAGATCGTACGCGGCCAGTCGATGTCGCGCTGGCGTGGGCGGTTGGTGCGCTGCGATCGGTCGACCGCGCCGCGTATCGCCTCGGCTGTCTTCTGTTCCAGCCGCTGCATCAGCTTGGCAACGATATCGGCGATGATCGTGCGCGCAATGTCCTTGGTCTTGGCCGGCATGACCGAGCGGAGCGAAATCAGGTCGGCGACGAGATTGACGTCGGCCTCGATCGCTTTGAGGAATTCCGGCTCCATCAGCATCTGCTTCAGGTTGAGCCGTTCGAAGGCATCCTTCTGGACGATCTGGACGACCTGTGCGGGAAAGAACGACCTGATATCGCCCATCCACTGTGCCACCCTTGGCGCCGAGCGGCCGAGGCCGCCGCGCCGCTTGCGCGGATCGGCAGCCGCATCGCCGGCACCATCGCCGTAAAGCGCATCGAGCGCCGCGGAAAGCCGCTTGTCGGTGTCGGACAGCGCTGACGAGGTTTCCTCATCGGCACCGATCGCCATGCGCCAGCGGCGCTCCCGTCCGTCGCCGGCTTGGATTGGCTCGCTGATTTCGGCCTCGTCATCCATTGCCGGCCTCGCTCATCAGCAGGGGTCCAAGCCGTTCCAGGTGCCGGCGCCACGCTTCGCCGCCATCCGGAGTCGGCGTCAGTCCGGCAGGCAGCCGTGCGGTGCGGCCGAGCACCGCTTCGATCAACCGTCGCCGCTCCATCGAGTCCAGATGCGAAAAGACCCGGCGCAGCAACGGCAGATGAGCAATGAAGGCCTCTTCGTCGAGGGATGCGAGCCAGGCATCCACCGCACCGCGCAGGCCCTCGTCGTAGATCAGCCGTTGGCCGGCAGTGCTGAAGAAACCCTCGAAGAACCCTGCAGCCTCGGTGACCGGCGTTCCTGGAGACAGACGTCGTGCGATCAGACCGGTTGCCGCGTCGGCTGACAAATGGCCGGCTTCGTAGAGCAGATGCGCGGCACAGCCTGCCACCAGCGCCGTCGAGCGCGATCCATCGAGCACCGCAGCCAGTCCATTGCGCCAGATGTCCAGCACGTCCTGTTCAGGCTCGACCAGACTGATCGCTTCGTCGGCTTTGCGCATGGCGCCGACCAGCGTCGTGGATGCCTGGGCATCGAGGTCGCGGGCGGCATAGGCAAGTGCGATCCCGCCTTCGACGATCAGCCGCTCCAGGAGGCCGGACAGACGGGCGGTTTCCGTCTTGCGAGCCTCGCCGTAGCGGATGATGTCGGCGAGCGGCGGCACCGATGTCAGGATTTCCAGGCATTCGCTGCTGCGCGCCGCCCGTTCCTCCAATGCCGCGAGACCGGCGATCGACGCTTCCGACAGGTTTGCCGTGATGGCGCCCTGGACCAGTGCGGCCATCGCATCAAGAGACGTCGCCGCGCCGATCATCTGGATCAGCCGGCCATTGGCCGCCTTTTCGATGGTTGGTCCGTAGACCAGGTTCTCGACCAGTCGAACGGCATATTCAGGTTCCCACGACAGCATCCAGCGCTCGCGAAAGGTGCCGCGGCTGCGGCCGCTGTCGGTCAGCTTGCCCCAATGCACGCCAAGCACGGACAGCCGGTGCAGCAAGGTCGATCGAAACAGCCCGCTTTCGCTGCGCAGGTCGACCGACAATTCACGCTCCAGCGCCTCGGGCTTCAGCCGCGCCGCCTTCTGGCTGCGCTGCAGGTCCTCGATCAGCGGCGCCAGCGGCGTGTCCGGCGGAATTTCACCGACATCGGCGCCCAGCAGCAATTCGGCTTCGACCAGCGCCCACAGCAGCGCTTCCCCGTTGAACAGGGCGGCGATCGCGGCGTCACGCAATTCCTCGAAACCGGGCTTTGGCCGTTCACGGATCGCAGCCAGCGTGCGGGCCAGCCGTTCGGCTTCGATCAGCGAGGCGGTCGAGACCATGTGCCCCTTGGCCCTCAGGACCGCCGCGATCTTCGCCAGCCACAGGACCGAGGAGTCCCCTTGCCCGCGCGTCTGCCACAGATGCTTGCACCAGCCGGGCGCGACAACGCCGGCGCCATAACCGAAGCCCAGCGCCAGGCGCGGCCCCGTCCACGGCGCCCAGGTCATCATGCTTTTGCGGCGGGCGAGCCCCTTGAGTAGCGCCTGGTCCTCCTTCAGCGGTCGCGTCGCCTGCAGTGCCGGCACATGGAAGGCACCGCAAACGATAGCGATCGGCCCATCGAATTCCTTTCGCGCGGCGGCGATTTCAAGTCGCATATGCGCTTCGCGCTTTGCCTCGAATTCGGCAAGCGGACCTTCGCCTTCGCGCAACGTCGTCATCGCGTCGGCTATTGCCGCGAAGATTGGGCCGGGCTCAGGGTTCTGCTCGATGATATCAGCCCACCAGCTTTCGCCATCTTCATAGCCGGCAGCTTGTGCCAGCGTTCCGATCGGGTCCCGCAGATGCGGCGCCAAGTCAGCCTCAACGCTGGCTTCCGTTCCATCGCTATCGGTTTCCCCCACGGCCTCAATCGGCGCAGTGCGGGCTGAAGACGGCAAATCGATGAAGCGCACTGCCGCATTGTTGGTGACGGCCCAGAGCGTCGCCTGGTACTCCGGCGAGAATTCGGCGAAGGGCCAGAAGCTTGTCGAGGCCGGATCGTCTTCGGGATAGCAGAGCAGCGCCACCGGCGGCTGCATTTCGGGGTGGGCCAGCAACGGCAGCAGCGGGCTGGCGTCGGCCGGTCCTTCGATCAGCACGGCGACCGGTTTCAACTCCTGCAACGCCTGCACCAGGCTGCCGGCGGAGCCTGGCCCGTGATGGCGTATGCCGAAATAGGAAACGTCGCTAAGCGCCATGGCGTCAGATCGCCGCGTTCAAGGCCGCGTAGTAGCCGGCATAGTCTGGCCGCTTCTTGAGCACGGTTTCCAGATACTCCTCCAGCACCAGTTTGTCCTGCACCGGATCCTTCACGATCGCACCGACGAGGCTGGCGGCAAGACCTTCGGCGCCGAGCTTGCCGCTGTCGAACCAGGCCGCCTGGCTGAGGCCGCCGACCATGGTGGCAATGGCTTCGGCCGTGGACAGCGAACCGGACGGCGTCTTCAACGTCACCTTGCCGTCGGCTGTAGCGCCGGAGCGCAACTCGCGAAAAATGGTCAGCACGCGCGCGATCTCCTCACCGACATTCTTCGGCACCGGCAGGTCAAGACCGCCGGCCATCTCGCCGACCCGCTTGGAGACAATCGCCACTTCCTCCGCCATGTCTTCGGGCAAGGGCAGTACGACGACGTTAAAGCGGCGCTTCAACGCCGAGGACAGCTCGTTGACGCCCTTGTCGCGGTTGTTGGCGGTGGCGATGATGTTGAAGCCGCGCTGCGCGTAGATCGAGGTGTTGAGTTCCGGGATCGGCATCATCTTTTCGGACAGCACGGTGATCAGCGTGTCCTGGACATCGGAGCCCATGCGCGTCAGCTCCTCGAGGCGGCAAAGCTTGCCGTCCTGCATGGCGCGGTAGAGCGGCGTCGGCACCAGCGCGTCCTGGCTTGGGCCCTTTGCCAGAAGCTGTGCGTAGTTCCAGCCATAGCGGATCTGGTTCTCGTCGGTACCAGCCGTGCACTGCACGATCAGGGTCGAATCGCCCATGATGGCGGCGGCGAGATGTTCCGACACCCAGGATTTGGCCGTGCCGGGGACACCCAGCAGCAACAGCGCGCGATCGGTGGCGAGCGTCGCCACCGCGGTTTCCATCAGCCGGCGCCGGCCGACATATTTGGGCGTTATCACTGTCCCGTCGTCAGCCTTTCCGCCGAGCAGGTAGGTAAGGACCGCCTTTGGCGAAAGGCTCCATCCGGCAGGCCTTTGCCGGTCGTCATTGCGCGAGAGCGCCTGCAATTCGGCGGCATAGGCCTGCTCGACCGGAAGACGGATGGCTGCGTTCATTAGCTGTTCTCCGGATTGATCATGTGTCGGTTAAGGTTCGGCCAGCGCTGCGTTGAGGCGCAGAAGACCGAGTGAAGGCGCTGCCGGCGCCATACCGGCCGCAACGACGTCTCCGATCAATTTCTCCGCCGTCGCCGCCGTGGCGAGAAAGCCCATAGTTTCCAGGAGCTGGTCGACGCCTCGCTTCACAGCGTCATCGTTTCCTGCAACAGCGGAGCGAAGCGCCGGGAGCGTCTGGCCGTTTGTCAGGTCGGTCCATTCCAGCCAGCTTGCTTCGAGGCCCTCGGCCAGATTGAGCGCGCCGAGATGTTGCGTGTCCTTCAGGATCGACCTGACCAGGACGCGCTTCCTGCGGCTGTCCAGACGCGCCATGAGGTGGAGGACGAAGAGTGCGGGCTTGCCACCTTCGGCGACAAGCATATCCGCCATGTGCGTCACCGCGGCGTCGCTGCCCGACGCCGCGACCATTCGGGCAACAAGGATATCGGCATTGTTCTCAGCGCCGAATTGCCACGCCCCGATAAACTCGGATTCGGTGGTGCCGAAGCGCGTGGCGAGGTCGACCAAGTTGCAGGTCTCGAACAGTTCGGCGCGACGTCTTTCCTGCGCCGGCGATTTGAGTTTTGCCGGCGTGTAGGTGGTGCGGCGGCGGATGAAGCCGGATTTGCCTTCCGCGATGAAGGCAGCGAGTTCGGCCGTCGGATCTTCCGGCCCGCCATCGCCTGGCGAGCCGTGCTCTCCCAATCTTGCCAGCAACCGGCCAGCGAGCTCGCGCAGCTTGCCGGAACGATCGGCGGAGAGGCTCTTCAGGAACGGCACGTCATCAGCGCCCAGGCCGAAGCGCAACAGGTCGACGAGTGCAATCCTGATTTCCGCCGGCTCGCCGGATGCCTTGGTTTCGATCAGCTGCCTAGCCGAAGCCGGTGCGGTGCGGCGCATATCGGCGAGCGCGGTGCGGCGTGCGGCGGGATAGAAGTCATCCCAGTTTTCCACCGTCAGATGCTCCTGGCTTGCAGGTTTTTCGCCGTCCGCGCCTGCCTGCCAGTCGATCCAGGGTGCATAGACGTCCGGACTGCTCTGATCCGACGCGGCTGGCATCCAGTCCATCGGATGCAGCACGAAGCCGCGGCTGGAGACGAGCGTGACCACACGCGACTTGCTTCTTGTGTCGGCGGCATGCTTTAGCGCGGCTCGCAATAGCGGCCGCAGCCGTTCCGGCAGCATCGGCAAGGCGAGTTCGGGCAATTGCGGGCGGCGTTTCAGCGTCTTTGGCGCGGCTGGCCGCAAGGCGATGCCGAGAGCTTGTGCGGCGATCGCCAGCAGCCGGCGTTCGCGCTCGTCGGGGCTGGCACCGCCGGCGATCTCCTTCCACGCGCCCGGAGCCAGGTCGAAGGTGATCCCGCCGGTGATCCAGCAGTCGCGCATGGCCGCCAGGCCGGTCTGCTCGATCTCGTTCACGACAGGTCAAGCCTACCGAAACCGCTTTGCGCCGCCAGCAGGTCAAGCCGGCTGCCATTCCAAAGTGCTGCCGTTGCCATAAGGTCCAGCCCAAGCAGCGTTGGATTGACGGTGTCGGCAATCGGCAAGGCGATACCATGCGGATCGCCGGCGGCTTGCCACCAGGCGGCGCCCCGATCGTCCAGCAGGATCGCGCCGGGCGGCAGCATGACAGGACAATCGGTGAGCCAAGGGGCTGCGTTCTGGTGAGCAGCATGCGCCGCGAGCGGATCGGCTGTGTGAAAGCCGAAATCGGGCCACTCACCTGTCGGGACGTCGCCCTTGCGGTCCGCCACCAAGGCCCGCAGCGGCTGGCGTGCCGGGTAAAAGACCAGCCTGGCATCGAACCGGTCGCCCGGTGTGAAGGCGTTCGACCGGCGACCGGCCGAGGCCGGAAAATAGTCGAGCAAGAGAGCAAATTGCGGGCTCGCGCTCTTCAGGTCGAGGAGCCAGGTCGAATGGCTGACGAGACCGTCACGGCGCGACTCGATCTTCTCGCCAAGCACCTCCCAGACGCTTTCGACCTGTTTGGCATCGGGATTGGCCAGAACCTGCTCACGGCTTTCGGACGTCGATACGAGCCGCCTCAGTTCGGCGTCTCCTGGTGTCGATCGCCAGGCCTTGACCACCAGCACAAGCTTGCCGAGTTCGCGGAGCGCCGCGTCCGGGCGCTCCTCGCTGCGCAGCCCCATCAGCCGTGACGGAATCTCGTCGATGCGGCCGGCAAGCGCTGTCGCCTTCATGTCGACCAGCCGTGCCGCAATCCGGCGGCAACGGTCACTGCTGTTGTCGACAAAACCGGCCAGGCCAAGCCGCAACTGGTCAGCGATCCATTGATCCAGCTCATCCAACGCCGCCGACACCGCGGATTGCGTATCCAGCGTCCGCTTGCGCTGCGCTGCCTCGCGGCGCTCGACCGCAGCGGCGTCCTCGATGTCTGCGCTTTCGTCGTCGCGCGAGGCCTCGCCAATGCTCTTGCCTCCCGCACCGGGCGCTGGCGCCGCCGGCTGTGGCGAGGCCTTCCTGCGGCGGCCGAGCCAATCATTCACCCATTCCGGGGTCGAGCCTGCGGCGGTAAAACTGGCCGGCGTGGTGGCTGCAATCCACATCAGCGCCAAAGTGTGCTTGCAGGGAAATTTCCGCGACGGACAGGTGCATTTGTAGCCATGGTCGCCGGTGTCGACGACCACACGATAGGGATTGGAGCCGGAACCCTGGCATTCCCCCCAGAGGAGCCCCAGCTGATCGCTCTTTTCGAGCCGTGGCCAGTTCGATTGCCTGGTCAACCTGGAAGCGGCGCTCAACGACGCCTGATCGGGCGCGAGCGCTTCGATGGTTTTCAAGTCGAATTCCAAGCCGCGCCTCTCGTCGCTCGAACGATACGGGTAGCCAGTATAGATGGCCGTCTATGACGGATTCTTGTAGCAGCAACCGTACAGAGATCGATACAGCTGAACACAATAGTTGCGCCAGTCAATCTGATCCGTCGGCAATGCAATTGCTATTCAGCGATGTCTCCCCCGAGAAATTACCTCTTGGCGAGGATAAACGCGCGATATGACTTATTGAAGCGTCCGCGCCGGCTGACCGGCGTGGTCGCGTGCGATGCCGGCTTCGGCATCCTCGGCGCCAAAAGCACGGTCGAGGCCCGTCGCCACGACCGAGACCCTGAAGCGGCCTTCCATGCCCTTGTCGAAGATGGCGCCAACGATGATGTCGGCATCCTCGTAGACCTCTTCGCGGATGCGGGTGGCGGCCTCGTCGACCTCGAACAGGGTCATGTCCCTGCCGCCCGATATCGAGACCAGCACGCCCTTGGCGCCTTTCATCGACACTTCGTCGAGCAGCGGGTTGGCGATCGCGGCTTCGGCCGCCTTCATCGCCCGACCCTCGCCGGAGGCCTCACCGGTGCCCATCATGGCGCGGCCCATGTCGCGCATCACCGATTTGACATCGGCGAAGTCGAGATTGATCAGGCCTTCCTTGACGATGAGGTCGGTGATGCAGCTGACGCCGGCATAGAGCACCCGATCGGCAATGACGAACGCATCGGCGAAGGTGGTCTTGGCATCGGCGATCCGAAACAGGTTCTGGTTCGGGATGACGATCACCGTGTCGGCGCTCTCGCGGAGCCGCTCGATGCCCTCTTCGGCCATCTGCATGCGGCGCCGGCCTTCAAAGGCGAACGGCTTGGTGACGACACCAACCGTCAGGATGCCGGCCTTGCGTGCCGCCTGGGCGATGATTGGAGCCGCACCGGTTCCCGTGCCGCCGCCCATTCCGGCGGTGACGAAACACATATGCGTACCGGCCAGATGGTCCATGATCTCGTCGAGCGATTCCTCGGCCGCGGCGCGGCCGATCTCGGGAAGCGATCCGGCGCCCAATCCTTCGGTGACGTGGGCGCCAAGCTGGATCAGCCTGGACGCCTTCGACATGGTCAGCGCCTGGGCGTCCGTGTTGGCGGCGATGAATTCAGTACCCTGAAGCTGCTCCGCGATCATGTTGTTGACGGCATTGCCACCGCCGCCACCAACGCCGATCACGGTGATCTTGGGTCTCATCTCGGAGATTTCGGGCTTCTTGAACTCGGCCATGCCTGTGTCTCCTTCGCCAATTGCGCGCGCTTCACGACCCACCCGCAGACTGCCTTGAAACCTTGCAATCGAGCGGCATGATGCGAATCACTCCGTTGCGATGGGTAGCCCAAAAAGCCAGACAGCGGCCAGAGGTGCAAGTGCATGCGAGGTCAAGATTTGTGATGACCGTTTTGCACAGCGTGGCAGAGACGCCATATGCCTGACAATCAAGCCGTCGGCCTTGGTGCGACGCGTCGGCTTGCCGCGCAACGATCGAAGCGTCTATCATGTGCTTGATAAGTCGCTGACTTCGGCGTTCTCGCCGGGCTCGGCCACGCAGAATCCCCAGCGGCGAAACCAGCCGGCCGCACAGATTTCTGAACCGATGAAGCAGCGCCCCGCCAATGGCCGACAAAACACAATTCGGGTTGACCGCCGTCGACACCGTTCCCTTGCATGAAAAAGTCTATCTGGAACTTGTGCGGGCGCTGATGTCCGGCCAGTTCACGCCGGGCCAGAAGCTGACGTCGCGAAAACTCGCAAGGGAACTCGGCACCAGCGACATGCCGGTGCGCAGCGCCTTCATGCGGCTGCAGGCGCTGCGGGCGCTCAGCCCGATGCCGAACGGCAGCGTCGAAGTGCCGGCGATATCGGCCGAGCGGTTTTCGCAATTGACCGCGGTGCGGACTATCCTCGAAGGCTCGGCGACCGAACTGGCGACAAAACGCATCAATGGCAACAATCTGCGCACGATCCGACGCCACGCCACCGACCTGACTTTGGCGGCCCGCAAAGGCGATATCGATGATTACCTGCGCAAGAACCACGACTTCAAATTCTCGATCTATCGCCATTGCGGCAACGAGCAGATGATCTTCCTGATCGAAACCGTATGGATGCAGGTCGGCCCTTTCCTCAGGAACCTTGCCATGGGTTTCGAGGATAACCTCGCCTCCATCCTCGACATCGACTTTCACGAGGAAGTCGTCGCTGCGATCGAGGCCCAGGATGGCGAGCGCGCCCGCGCTGCCATCGTGCGCGACATCGACGAAGGGGCCTCGCACATACTGCAGCAGGCGAGATTTCCGAAGGCGAGAAACTGATGCGCGTCGCGTTTGTGCGGATTCGGGCGACGCCACTTGGCTTTCCGGCCTCTTGCCTCTATGTTGCGATCGCAGATCGCGCAATTGGTTTTGAAATGCCTCCCGACATCCCGGCTAGTGACTTGAAAAAATAAGGAAAAGCGCTTGGCGACAGCCAAGTCTGTTTTCCTAAAACTCACAAGCTATTTTTATCAGGGACAGTGCAGCCGGTCAGGTTGCGGCACCTTCGAAAACCAGAGGTCATAAATTGAGCGATGCAATTGCGGACGTTTTGAACTGGCTTGATAGCAGGACCGACATCCAGAGCCTGAGAGCCGCGGTGTGCGACCTCAACGGCATCATGCGCGGCAAGCGCATTCCCGTCGAGCAGGCAAGAAAGGCGCTGGAAGGCAAGCTGCGCATGCCTTTTTCGCTGATCGGGCTCGATGTCTGGGGCGAGGACATCGAAGGCAACACACTGGTATTCTCGACCGGCGATGCCGACGGACTGTGCCAGTGGACGGGGCGCGGCATTCTGCCGGTGGCCTGGACGGCGCATCCGACGGCGCTTGTCCCCCTCTGGCTCGCCGACGAAAGCGGCGCGCCTTATCTCGGCGACCCGCGACGGGCGCTGGCCCGCATCCTCGATCGCTACAAGGCCTTGGGCCTGACTCCGGTCGCGGCAACGGAACTCGAATTCTACCTCGTCGATCCGCAGTCGCAGCGGCCGGTCGGACCGGTCTCGCCGGTGACCGGACGCCGCCTCGATTCCGACGCGGCGCTGTCGATCGACGAGATTGACGACTTCGAATCCTTCATCCATGACGTCTACGAGGCCTGCCGGACGCAAGGCATTCCCGTCGACACGGCCATCGCCGAGAACGGCGTCGGCCAGTTCGAAATCAATCTGAACCATGTCGCGGACGCCTTGCGGGCGGCTGACGATGCGGTGCTGTTCAAGCGCACCGTGAAGGGCATTGCCCGCAAGCACGGCTTTGCCGCCTGTTTCATGGCCAAGCCCTATGGCGACCGGGCCGGCAACGGCTTTCACGTTCATTTCAGCCTGATCGACGGCGAAGGGCGCAACGTCTTCGATGACGGCACCGACCAGGGTTCTGAGACCATGCGCCATGCGGTCGGCGGCCTGCTTGCGGCAATGGCCGAAAGCACGCTGGTGTTCGCGCCGCACTTCAACTCCTACCGCAGGCTGCGCCCGAGATCCTATGCGCCGACCGCAGTCGCCTGGGGTTATGAGAACCGTATGGTCGCGATCCGCATTCCCGGCGGGCCAACCGGTGCGCGCCGCATCGAGCATCGCGTTTCGGGAGCCGACGCCAATCCCTATCTGGTGCTAGCGGCCATATTGGGCGCCGCACTGACGGGCATTGAAAGACAAATATCGCCAGGCGATCCGATCGGCACCGACGGCCAGGGACTTCCGCCGGCAAAGCTGCCGCCGGACTGGGCGTCGGCGATCGCCGCCTTCGAGAGCGGGACGCATGTGGCGGAGATTTTTCCAGCCATCCTGCGCGACTCCTTCGTTGCCTGCAAACGCCAGGAATTGAACACGTTCGCGCTCAATGTCAGCGATTTCGAGATCGAGACATACCTCGAAAGTGTTTGAGGCCCGATTGCCCCAGCGGCATTGGTTCCGGCCGATTTTCGAGCAGCCGCAAAGCACTTGCGGTGGGGTCGCTAACCGGGCATAAACATGATGGTTTTATCATGTATTATGGCTGGGATCACAGGACTTGACCTTCGTTGCGCGCATGGAAAGCCGGATTGAGGGCTTTTCAGTCATTGGCGACCTGAAATGGCATGTCTGGGACGGCGTGGTCGCCGACCTCTGGGATGTCTCATGCGGTGACAAGGCCGAAGGCTATTACGTCTCTCCCGACCCCCGGCTGTTCGTCGCGCTCGATGTGGATGGCGATGGCGCTTTCTTCGTCGAAGACGCCAAGGGCGAATTGCGCCGCCACGACCAGGCTTTTTCCATGGCCTACATACCGGCCGGCGTGCCGATCCGCGGCCGGGTCGAGGGGCTGCGGCGGATCCGGCATCTCGACCTGCATTTCGACGCCGCAGTGCTGACGCGCCGCTTCGGCCGCAGCCTTGACCACGAGGCCTTGCGGATGTCGCGCTTCCAGTTTCGCGACGACCGGATCGCCATGCTTGCCGGCCTGATCGCCGCCGAATGCGGCAGCGACCGGCCCCTGCATGATCTCTATGGCGAGGGTCTGCTCAATGCCTTGTTCGCAAGCCTGTTCCAGATCGACCGGCCTGATACCCTTAGGCGGCGGTCGCCGCTGTCGCGCCGCAAGCTGCGCCTCGTCACCGACTACATCGACGCGCATTGCCTGGAAAGGATCCGGCTTGCCGACCTCGCCGCGCTGACCGGCCTGTCCGAAACCGCGATGAGTCACGCCTTCAAGGCGGCGACGGGCGTGCCGCCGCATCGTTGGCAGATGCAGGCGCGGGTCGACAGGGCCAAGGCCATGATGGCGCGTGGCACCGCTTCACTTGGCGACATCGCCGAGGCAACGGGTTTTTTCGACCAGGCGCATCTGACGCGTGTGTTCAAGTCGATTGTCGGCGTGACACCCGGCGCCTGGATGAGGAGCACCAGTCGCCAGTGACATTTCCGCAACATCACACCGCGATGTCCCTCGTTTGGACAAGAATGGACAAACCGCCCAATTCCGTCCAATGACCAGCAGATAAGTTGAGATAAATAATCAGGTATCTCAATATCGACAGGCGGGGACTTTCCTGATGAGCAGAACTTACCTGATGAAGGCGCTTCTGGCGGCCAGCGTCGCCGCAGCCGCGATGATCCCGCCAATGGCCGCGTTGGCGCAGTCGGTGCAAACCAGCACCCAGCTTGAACCGGTGGTGGTCGAGGGCGAGGCCGGCGATGGCGCGACCGGACCGGTTAAAGGCGTCGTCGCCAAAAAAAGCAGGACCGGCTCCAAGACGGCGACCGACATCAAGGATATCCCACAATCCGTGTCGGTGGTCGGACGTCAAGAGATCGACGACCAGGGCGCACAGAAAGTCGACGAGGCCTTGCGCTACACGGCCGGGGTGTTCGCACAGCCCTTCGGCCCGGACAGCGACACCAACTGGCTGTTCATCCGCGGTTTCCAAGCCACGGCTGATGGCACCTACATGGATGGGCTGCAACTGTTCAGCTACGCCTTTGGCGGCTTCTACGTCGACAGCTTCGGCCTCGAGCGAGTCGAAGTGCTGAAAGGGCCGGCCTCCGTACTCTATGGCGGCAGCAATCCCGGCGGCCTCGTCAACTATGTCAGCAAGCGACCGGATGGCAGGCAGCGCTATATCGAGACCGGCGTCAACGATGCCGGCAATGTCTATCTGGGCTTCGACATCGGCGACGTCGACGGCAATGGTGTTGTCAGCTACCGGGTAACGGGCAAAGTCGCCGGCGGCGACACCTACAGCGATTTGCAGAATGGCTGGCGCGGCTTCATTTCGCCCAGCATCACCTGGCAGCCCGACGAGCAGACCAAGCTGACGGTACTGGCCAACTACAGCCACATCGACGAGAACCACAATGGCGGCAGCTTCCTGCCTTACATCGGCACTGTAACGGATCGGATTATCGGCGGCGTGAATTACGGTCGAATCGACCCAGATGCCAATTTTACCGAGCCGAGTGTCGATCTCTACAAGCGCGAGCAAGGTTCGATCGGCTACGAGTTCGAGCACACTTTCGACAACCAATGGACGGTGCGTTCCAACATGCGCCTCAGTGCGGCCTCGATTAATGAAGTCAACGTCTACGCCAACGGGTGGGCGAGCGCGACGCAGCTCAATCGCATCAATTTCGGTCACGATACCGACGCCACGACATTCCTGTCGGACCTGCAGATCGAGGGCAAGGTGGAGACAGGCGCTGTGGAACACACGCTGCTGGCCGGCATCGACTACAAATATTACAACATCGACCAGGTGCAATCGTCGGCGCTCTTCGGCACAACCCCTCCCATTGATGCTTTCGACCCAATCTACGGCGCGCCACTGACGCCACGAGTCAGCTACCTCAATCAGGACTTGACCCAGAAGCAGCTCGGCTTCTACGCGCAGGACCAGTTGCGCTTCGGCGACGGCTGGCTGGTGACGCTGAACGGCCGTTACGACCGTGGCTGGCTCGACGCCGACAATCGGCCGACATATTACTCGGCGAGTTCCAGCACGCAGAACCAGACTGTCGGCGACTTCTCCGGTCGCGCGGGCCTCGCCTATGAGTTTGCCAATGGCGTAACCCCCTATGCCAGCATTGCCACCTTCTTCAACCCGCTCATCGGCACCGACGCCAACGGTAATCTGTTCAAGCCGGAAGAGGGCGTGCAGTACGAAGTCGGCGTCAAATATGTGCCGACCTTTGTCGATGGCCTGTTCACCCTGTCGCTTTTTGACCTGACCCGTCAGAATGTACCGTCGAACGTTACTTTCTTCACGCAGTTGCAAACCGGCGAAGTGCGCTCACGCGGTATAGAACTGGAAGGCAAGGTCAACGTCACCGAGGATTTCCGGCTCACCGGCGCTTTCACCGCCTATGACATCGATATCACCAAGGACGCCAACCCGGCGCTGATTGGCAAGACGCCGTTCATCGTGCCAGAGGTGATGGCCTCCGCCTCAGTCGACTATACTTTTCGTGGCGGCTGGTACGACGGCATCTCGATCGGCGGCGGCCTGCGCTACGTCGGCTCCTCATGGGCAGACAACGCAAACAACAACAAGGTTCCAGCTGTCACGCTGGCCGACTTGAAGCTTGGCTACGACAAGGAGACCTGGGGTGTCGATCTGAACATCACCAATCTGTTCGACAAAACCTATGTCTCCAGTTGTCAGACCACCACTGTCGAAGCCTGTTCTTATGGCGAAGGCCGCTCATTCAAGCTGAAGGCGCATACGACTTGGTAGCCATGTGCCGAATCCGCCAGTGATGATCCATCTGCCCAACAGACGGCACGTGCTTGCGCTGGCGGCCGCGGCATTGCTGCCACCGGTCGCCGCCAGGGCGGCGGCGATGCGCGTTGCCGCGATCGACTGGGGCATGCTGGAGACGTTGCTGGCGCTCGGCATCGAGCCGGTGGCGGCGACCGAACTGATCCAGTTCCGCAAGATCGCGGTCGAGCCGGCGGTTCCTCAATCGGCAACCGATCTCGGGCTGCGCGGCGCGCCCAATTACGAGCTGCTGCGCATCGTCGCGCCTGATCTCATCGTGATCTCCAATTTCTACGAATACCAGCGCCCGATGCTCGAACGCATCGCGCCGGTGTTTGCGCAAACGGTCTACGAGGCCGGCGTGCCACCTTATGCGCTCGCCGAGGCGGCGACACTGGCCCTGGGCGAAAAGCTGGGACGGCAGGCCGAGGCGAAGCGCTACGTCGATGAGACGGCGGTCGAGATCACGCAGCTTGGCGCCACCTTGCCCCCCTCCCCCGCGCGGGTCTTCGTCATCAGTCTCGGCGATAGCAGGCATTTTCGAGCCTTTGGCCGCGATTCCATGTTCGGCGATGTGCTGACGCGTCTCGGCCTGGTCAATGCATGGACCAACGAGACGAGCTACAGCGCGGCGGCACCCGTCGGACTGGAGGCGCTAGCGCGCGTGCCCGAGGCGTCGATCCTGATCGTTTCGCCACTGCCGGCAGATGTCGGGCGTTCGCTTCCTACAAATGCCTTGTGGAACGCGCTACCCGCTGTCCGCCAGGGGCGTGTTGCTGTGCTGGATCCGGTCAACCATTTCGGTTGCCTGCCATCGGCACGCCGCTTCGCGCGTCTGGCGACGGCCGCCCTTGCCGGGCAGAGCCATGGCTGAGCGCACCATAAGCGATCGCACCGCGACGAGTGCCGCGCTGTCGCCAATCGCCCTGTGGAGCTTCCTGGCGGCGCTGGCCGCCCTCCTCTTCGCATGGCGCGTCGGCATGCAATGGCCGGCCGCACCGCCGGGCGACGGCATTGATCTCGACAGCGTCATCCTGGTCTACAGCACGCTGCCGCGCGCCGCCGTGGCGGTGCTGGCCGGCGCGGTGCTCGGCCTGTCCGGCCTGCTGTTGCAGCATGTGCTGCGCAACCCGCTGGCCGAACCGTCGACGCTCGGTATTTCGGCCGGCGCGCAACTGGCCATGACGATCGCCTCGCTTTACGCACCGCTGCTGATGGAGCGGTCGCAGGGCCTGGTCGCCTTCGCCGGTGGCATCGCCGCGGTGCTGCTGGTGCTGGCATTGACCTGGCGGCGCGGGCTGGAACCGGTCTCCATCGTGCTCGCCGGGATGATGGTGGCGCTGACCGCCAGTTCCGTCAGCGCAGCACTGATCCTCGCCAATGGCGAGTACCTGTTTTCGCTGTTCATCTGGGGCGGCGGATCGCTGGTCCAGCAGGACTGGGAGCCGACCATCGCGCTGACGATCAGGCTGGCGGCCGGTGTGGTTGCCGCATTGATGCTGCTGCGGCCGCTGACCATTCTTGGTCTCGACGATGCCTCGGCACGCGGCCTGGGCGTCGCCCGTCACTCAAGCCGCTTTCTCATCATCGCGCTTGCCGTGTGGATGGCGACGTCGGTCGCGGCAGAGGTTGGCGTCATCGGGTTCGTCGGTCTTGCAGCGCCGGCGCTGGCCACGCTTTCGGGCGCCCGCACACTGCGCCAAAAACTGATCGCCGCGCCGCTGATCGGCGCCGTGCTGCTGTGGCTGACGGACGGGCTGGTACAGCTGGCCGCCGGTTCCGGTGGCGAACGCATTCCGACCGGTGCCGGCACCGCCCTGCTCGGCGGTCCGCTGCTGCTGTGGCTGTTGCCGCGGCTGCGCCTTTTCGAGTGGCCGCATCTCGGTTCGAATGGTACCGCACCGCGCAAGGCCAGCCGGCCCTGGCTCATCATCCTGCTTCTGCTTGCGCTGGCGCTTGTCGCTGCCATCGTGGCGCTTGTCGTCGGGCGTGGCCCGGACGGCTGGTCTATTGCTGGGGGAGACCTGTTAACCGATCTCGCCGCGTGGCGTGCGCCGCGGATCGGCGTGGCGGCCGCCGCCGGCGCCATGCTCGCGGCCGCCGGCGTCGTCATCCAGCGGGTCACCGGCAACCCACTGGCAAGCCCCGAAGTGCTGGGAGTCGGCACCGGCGCCGGGGCCGGCCTGACAGCCGTGCTGATGGTCAGCGCCACGGCCAGTCTCGGCTGGCAGCTCGCCGGCTCAGCCCTGGGCTCACTGGCGGCCTTGATTGCCATGCTGGCCCTTGCCGCACAAGCAAAGTTCGGTGCCGAGCGGCTGCTGCTTGCCGGTATCGCCATGAGCGCGCTGTGCAGCGCTGCGATCACCGCAACGATCGCGATGGGCCACGCGCAGTCCTACATTCTGTTGCGCTGGCTGAGCGGCTCGACCGGCCAGGCGTCGGCGCTCGATGCAGGGCTAGCACTCGCCTGTCTGTTGCCGCTGACGTTGCCGCTGTTCCTTGCCGCCCGCTGGCTGGATATCCTGCCGCTCGGGTCCGACAGCGCACGCGGGCTGGGCGTGCCGGTTGCCGGCGGACGGCTGATGCTGATCATCGTTGCCGCGCTGCTGACTGCGCTGGCCGCCATGGTCGTCGGGCCATTGAGCTTCGTCGGCCTGATCGCGCCACACCTTGCCCGTCTGGTGGGCTTTTCCCACGCCCGCGTCCATCTCGCCGGAGCGATGCTTCTGGGCGCCCTGCTGATGATCGTCTCGGACTGGCTGTCGCGCATGGCGGCCTTTCCCTACGAACTGCCCGCCGGCCTGTTCGCTTCGCTGCTTGGCGGGCCGTACCTCGTCTACCTGCTTGCCAAGGGCGTGCCGCGCCAAGGCTGACGGGTTCCGAAATGCTATGAGGTTCTATCCATAGGGCTAGACCAGTGCGGCCAAGCTGGCGCGCATCGATCGGTCATGTTCCGGCAGCCGCGATACGGTCGGCAGGCCGCGGGCTTCCTGGGCACCGAAGCCCAATCGTGTCAGACAGGCTCGCGCCAAGGCCGCATTGCTGTCGATGACGACCAATCCATTGATATCGTTGAGGCTGGCGGCCACCACCGACAGTTCGGTGCAGCCGAGCAGGGCTGCATCGGCGCCGGCCGCTTGCGCGATGTCGAGCGCGCGCTCGGTTTCAACCGCCGCATCCGCGATCGAACCCGCCTTGACGAGGCTGATCGCGCTGTCGACGCAGGCCTGAAACTCGGTGTTCGCGGGAAGGCAGAGCTCAAATCCCGCTGCCGACATCCTGTCCTGGTAGAAGCCGGAGACCAGCGTGCCTTGGGTGGCGAGAACAGCAACCCGGCCCTGATCCAGGCTGCGACGCGTCTCCGTCACCACAGCATCTCCGATATGGATGATTTCCGCGCGCGAATTCGCCGCCAGTTGGCCGTACCAATGGTGGGCGGTGTTGCACGGCATCGCGATGCGGGCGACGCCGAGCGCATTGAGCGTCGCGACCGCGGCTTTCAAAGGCGCCAGCGGCCCGTCATGGCCGGCAAGGATCGCTTCGGTCCTGTCGGGCAGCTGCGGGACACTGAGGATCACGGCAGGCACATGTTCGTTGTCTCTGAGCGCCTGGGTCATCCGGGTCAGCTTGAAGTAGAAATCAGCCGAAGCAAGCGGCCCAAGACCGCCGATAATGCCGAGCTGGGGACGGATGCTGTCGTCGATCATCTGGCAGGCTCGGCTTCGAGCTGTTCCGAGACGGTTTCAGGCTGTGCCGCCTCCCTGTGGCTGGGAGCGATCATTGCCGTGCTCGCCGCGACGGTGCAGACGCTGGCCAGCGTCATGAACGTGTCGACGGCTGCATCCACCGCGACGAACAGGACGAACGCCGCCTCGAAGGGAAGCTTCAGGTAGCCGCAGACGATGGACATCTGCGACAGGATGAGCAGGCTGCCCATGCCGCCGGTGGTGAGCGCGAGAAGCGCTGAGATGATACCGACGAGCACGAGGTCCGGGACTGCAAGCTGGTGGCCGTAGAGCTGAGCGATGAACAGCGCACCCGAGGTATAGAGCAGTGCCGGGCCTGTCCGCAGCAGTGCCGCCTGTAACGGCACGAGCAGTTCGACGACCACCAGGCTGAACCGCAGGCGCTCGCCCAACAGGTTGATGACCCATGGGAGCGAGGCGACCGAGGAGCGTGTGGTGATGGCCACCATGAGAAGCGGCTGGCAGGTCTTGATCGTCGTCCAGTAGCTGCGTCGCGACCGGATCGCGATAATGGCAAATGCCCCGGCAACGAATGTAAGGCAGGAAAGACCCATCACCAGCAGGTAACCGCCCATCAGCATGAGCGGCTTGGTTCCGGTCGACGCTGTCTGGTCCGCGATCAGGATGAAGGTTGCAAAGGGCAACCCCCAGATGAACCAGTTGGTGAGCACCGTGCAGGCCCGGTAGACCGCGTTGAGCGCCTGGGTCAGGCTCATGGACGAGGGCTGGGGAATCTTCCCCATCGCGAGCCCGAAAAGCAGGCAGAACAGCAGGACCTGAATGGTCTGGCCCGAGGCCAGGGCATTGAAGACGTTGTTCGGCACCAGGTCGAGCAGGATCGAGTGCCCGCCATTGGGATCCCCATTGGAGGCTGGCGGCTGGAACGGGAAGGCGAGATCGGTGGATACGCTGCCTTGCGAATTGATGAACTCGCCAAGCTCGATGCGCGACTGGGGATTCTCGATCTGGCCCGGCTGCAGGATCAGCGACAAGGTGCCACTCACCAGCACGCTCAGGAACGACACGACCAGCACGGCCATACCCACCTTGCCGAGGTAGCGGACCGATTTCGGGTCCTGGACCATCGCCGTGATGGAGAAGATGACCGACGAGACCAAATAGGGCAGGACGACCATCTTGAGGAAATTCAGGTAGAGCTGTGCGACAGGGCTGATCGCATGGGCAAAATCTGGATAGTAGAGGCCGCACAGGATCCCTGCAGCAATCATCGCGATCGTCGTCACGGGTGATCGCAGTATGCGCCTGGCCATCAGGCGCCAATCGAAAGGCAGGGGTCCGGCTAACTCGGAGATTGCCATGTCAGGCTTTGCTCCCCTGGCGATAGCGGGCGATGATCTCGTCCGTGCTGAGAACCTGCTGACCCCGCGCGAGATCGAGATACAGATCGACAAAGGCTGCGAGATGCGGATTGTCCGGCCGCACGCCGACTGCGATCGTATCGACCTTGTCGGTCAGCGTGATGGAGCGCGCTACGACCGTCATCGACGGATCGTCGACCATCAGCTTCTTGATCTCGAAATCATCGCGATAGGCCATGTCGATCGTCCCGTTTCGGATCGCATCGATGATCAGATCCCAGCTTGCCAAGCGGTGGATTTGCGCATGCGGGAAAGTCGTGGCCGCATAAGTGGCGAATGAAGAGCCCTCGATCACGCCAAGATCGCCTGAGAAATCACGGACGATCCCTTCGGGCGGCTTGCCTTGCGCGATACGCGCCAGGTTGAGGCGGTTGGCGATCAGCCCTTGCCGCAGCATGGCGTAGGGGCGCGAATAGATGATCGACCGGCCGCGCTGAAGCGTCCGGCTGAGCTTGCCAATCGCCAGGTCGGCCTGTCCGGAACTGACCTGTTTCACAATATCGTCGAACGTTGCGGCGGATCGGTCGAACACCGGCTCGACGCCAAGCGCCGCGGCGATGCCGTGGGCCAGTTCCATGTCTATACCATCGTCCCCCGATCCGTCGGCCGGGAAGAACGGATTGGAAGCGAAGGCCGGCATTGCGATGCGCAATGCATCGCCGCTCGCGATAGGTTGAGGGGCGCTCTCCGCCTGCTGTCCCAGAGTGCTGGCTGCCCGGGCTTGTGAAATCAGCAACCCGCCGCTCCCGGCCGCAAGCAGTGTACGACGTGTAACCGACATGCGCGTTCTCAATTAACCCGGGAAAGCTGCAACATGCACAACCGGCGTTAAACAAACGTATATATTACCCTATGTCTTTTTATGTATTGGATAAGCAGCTTAGCGCCACAAAATATCAGCATTGCCTAATATGCAAGGAACGGCGGAAGGATCGCATTACTTCCCGCCCGCCGGTCAGCTGGATTGTCAAAACGTCTCGACCCAGGGCCGCAACTCAAGCTCCGAGCTCCAGGCGCTGCGATGCTGGCGATGGGTTGTGAGATAGGCCTCGGCGATGGCATCCGGCGACAGGCGGCGGTCCGGCCGGTCGGGATCGGCTGCCTGTCCGGGCGGCTCGATCTGGCCGTCGATGATGAAGTGGGCGACATGGATGTTCTTCGGGGCGAGTTCGCGGGCCATGGACTGCGCCAGGCCGCGCAGGCCGAATTTCGGCATGGCAAAGCCGCCCGAGCCGGGAAAGCCCTTCACACTGGCGGTGGCGCCGGTGAACAGGATCGAACCGGATCCCCGGACAAGCAGCCGGCGCGCCGCCTGCTGGCCGACCAGGAAGCCGCCATAGGCGCCGACCAGCAATGCCTGTTTGACCGCTTCCGCATCGAGCTCGGCGATCGGGCCGCGTGTGCGTGCGCTGGCGTTGAACACCACGAGCGCCAGCGGGCCGGCCTTGTCGGCGGTGTCGAACAGCCTGGCGACGGACGCAGCGTCGGCGACATCCGTCTCAACGGCCAGCGCACCGGTCTCATCGACCAGAGCGCCCAGCTTCTCGACGTTGCGGGCGGCCAGAACCACGCGAAAGCCTTCCCGGGTGAGAAGGCGCGCAAGCGAGGCGCTCACACCAGCGCCCGCGCCTGCAATGACGGCCACATCGGATGATGTCATGATTTTCTCTCCCTTGCGGATTTCGGCGGAAGCGTTTGCCAGATCGAGCAAGGTCGCGCCTTCGCGCATGATAGGCAAGAGGTGGCATTGCCGCTGTGTTGAGCCCAAACGACCGCAGAACCGGCGTTGCGCAGTCCAGTGTCGCCCGTGGCGCTACGAGGATAGGTCCGCCTCGGCACCGCGACCCCCGCCTCGACAGGGGCAAGGCTTGGACCTTGCTCACCAACCGGATCCATCCGACACGTCATTTCGACAGTGGAATCGTTTTGCTTCGTCAAGCGGTCGGCGGCCTCATTAATGGGGACTGGAGCATGGCCCCGAAAAGTGGGAAACCGTTTTCGGAAAAGATCATGTTCGATAAGGAAACGATTATGGAACCAATCTGGGCCGTCGGCCTGATGACCGGCACGGTGCTGGACGGCAACATCGACGTCGCGCTGATCAAGACCGATGGCGAGCAGATCGAGGATTTCGGCACCTATCGGCTGATGCCCTATCCCCCATCTATCCGCTCCCTGCTGGAAGAGACGCTGACGGAGGCGCGGGCGTGGAACTTTGTCGGGCCGGAGCCGGCGATCTTCCGCACCGCGGAGGAAGCCCTGACGCGTGCCCAGTCGGCAGCCGTCAAGGAATTGGTCGAAGGCTATGGCATGACGATGGCCGATATCGGCGTCGTCGGTTTTCACGGCCAGACCGTTCTGCATCGCGCGCCGCAGGTTGGACGGCTGGGCCAGACAAGGCAGCTCGGCGATGGCGAGCTGATGCATGCCATCTTGGGCACCAAGGTCGCATACGATTTCCGCTCGGCCGACATACGCGCCGGCGGGCAAGGCGCGCCGCTGGCCGCGGTCTATCACACCGCGCTGATGCGCAGCGCCGGCGCCAATGGCGAGGTCGCCGTACTCAATCTCGGCGGCGTCGCCAACATCACCTGGTGGGATGGCGCCGACAATGTCGTCGCCTTCGACACCGGACCCGCCAACGCGCCGCTGAACGATTTCATCAAGTCGAAGGGGCTCGGCGAGATGGACCGCGACGGCGCGCTTGGCCGTGCAGGTAAGGTGGACGAGGCCCGGCTGGCCAAGCTGTTGCAGCACCCTTATCTGAGCAAAGCCTACCCGAAATCGCTGGACCGTTTCGACTTCGGTGCCGCGATGGCGGACGGCCTGGATGCCGAGGATGGTGCCGCCTTGCTCACCGCCTTCACCGCCGGCGCCGTCGGCAAGGCACTCGACCTCTTACCAAGCCGGCCTAAAAAGCTGGTGGTCAGCGGCGGTGGTCGCCATAACCCGACCATGATGGCAATGCTGGCCAGCCGCGCCGGCGTCGAGGTGGTGCTGGCGGAAAGCCTCGGTTGGAGCGGCGATGCGGTCGAGGCGGAGTGTTTTGCCTTCCTCGCGGTTCGCGTGTTGCGCGGCTTGCCGATCAGTTTCCCGAGCACCACCGGCGCGCCGCAGCCGATGCGTGGCGGAAAACTCGCCGGCTAGACTCTTGCTTTGACGCAATTCCGGACGCAAAACCGCTTCACACTTTTCCTGGAATTGCTCAACCGCCAACCAGTTCCTTCTGCAGGAAGATGCGGCTGCGGCCGACAGGGAAATCGGCCAGCGAGCCGAAGGGCCGATAGCCCTGGCGCTGATAGACCTTGGCGGCGTTCGGATTGAAGGTATCGATCCAGGCATTGTTGCAGCCGCGCGCCACCGCTTCCTGTTCGGCCGCGTCCAGCATTGTGCCGGCCATGTGCTGGCCGCGCAGCCGCTCATCGACCCAGAGCCATTGCACATAGAGCCAGCCCCAGGCCGTGTAACCGGAAATGCCGGCGACGACCGCGCCATCCTCGTCGCGCACAAACACCACAAGCGCCTTCCTTTCGGATGCGCCGACATCGCCGTCGTTGAACGCCGTCAACCTTTCGCCGAGAAAGGCGAGTTCTTCCGGCGAGGGATTTGCCGTCGTTTCAATGGTCGTATTCATCGCTTTTCCGAGATGGGTTGCGTATCGGTATCGCCGCCATTGCGAAATTCGGATGCGGCAATGCCGTGGCGCTTGAGCTTGTCGTAAAAGGTCTTGCGCGGCACGCCGAGGGCGTCGATGGCGCCGCGCACGTCGCCGCCATGGTCGCGCAGCGCGTCACGGATGAGCTGCGCTTCGTATTGGCCGACCCGTTCGGGCAATGCTGCCGCAGGCTCCGGCGCGTGCGCGGAGACCGTCCTCACCTCATCGTCCGGACCGAGACCGAGCGCGACGCGATCGGCGAAATGGGCGAGCTCGCGGACATTGCCCGGCCAGTCATGCGACTGGAGATGATCGCTGACGGCTGCATTCATCTTGGCGACGGGCCGGCCGAACCGTTCCGCCGCCTTGCCGAGGAAATGCCCAAACAGCATCGGGATATCGCCGCGCCGTTCGCGCAGCGGCGGTATGCGCAGCGTCACCACGTTGAGGCGAAAATACAGATCCTCGCGAAAATCACCGCGCTGGTCCGACCGCCCGAGATCGACCTTGGTCGCCGCAACGACCCTGAGATCGATGCGCCTGATATCGTTCGAGCCAAGCGGGGTGAGGCTGCGCGTTTCGAGCACCCGCAGCAGCTTGACCTGGAGCGCCGGGGGCATGGATTCGATCTCGTCGAGAAACAGCGTACCGCCGCTGGAATGCTCGATGCTGCCGATCCGCCGCCGCTGCGCGCCGGTGAACGCGCCCGCCTCATGGCCAAACAACTCGCTCTCGATGACCGTCTCCGGTAGGGCGCCGCAGTTCAGTGCCACGAAGGGTTTTGAGCGCCGCCGCCCCCACCTGTGCAGCAGGTCAGCCACCACTTCCTTGCCGGTTCCCGTTTCTCCCTCGACCAGCACGTCGACATCCATGTCGGCGATCTGGCGCAAGGTCTCGCGCAGCCGCTTGATGGCAGGAGCCTCGCCGATCAGCGGCAGGCCGTCAGTGGCGAGCGCCGCGGCTTCGCGCAGCCGCCGGTTCTCCATCACCAGTCGTCGCTTCTCCGATGCCCGTTTCAGCGCCTCGACAAGGCGGTCGCCGGCAAAGGGTTTTGGGATGAAATCGTAGACACCATCCTTGAGCGCGGCCACTGCGAGATCGACGTCGCCATGGCCGGTGACCAGGATCACGGGTATGTCCGGGTCGATCGCCTTGATGCGATCGAACAGCTGCAGCCCGTTCATGCCCGGCATGCGGATGTCGCTGACCACCACGCCTTCAAAGGTCCTGTCGACAACGGCAAGCGCTGCCTCGGCGGCGTCGCGCGCGACCACAGTGAAGCCGGCAAGCTCGAGCAATTGCGTTGTGGCGTGAAGGAGGTCCGCATCGTCGTCGACGAGCGCCACCAACCCTGATCCCTCAATCATTCAATTCGCCTCAAGTCGACGGTAAAAGATGCGCCGGTGCCATTGCTGGGATCGAGCCGCAGCGTGCCGCCCAATTCCTGGGCAATCTCCTGCGAGATCACCAGCCCGAGACCAAGCCCCTTCTCCTTGGTGGTCTGGAACGGCATGAACAGATTGCCGGCTGCTTCCGGGCCGAGACCTGGGCCATTGTCGCGCACCGAAATCAGCACCCTGTCGTCGTGCTCGGCGAGTTGGATCTCGATGCGGGGATCAGACTGGTCCTTCATCGCGTCGAGCGCATTCTGCAAAAGGTTGACGAGTATCTGCTCCAGCCGGATGCGGCTGGCCAGGACCACCGGCGAGGCATTGCCGCGCGGCTTGACGATGGTCACGCCGGAATCACGGATGCGGCCCGACAGCAGCGACAGCGCGCCATCAATTGCCTCGCGCACCGGCAGCGGCGAAGCGGCAACCCCGGGTCGACGGGCGAAAGTGCGCAAGGTGCCGGTGATCGCGCCGATGCGCTCGGTCATCGACACGATCGACGTCAGATTGCCGCTGGCCGGTTCGGTTTTGCCGGTTTCGAGAAAGCGGCACGCATTCTCGGCATAGGTGCGGATAGCGGCGACCGGCTGGTTGATCTCGTGCGCCACGCCGGCGGCGATTTGGCCGAGGATGGAAAGCCGGTTGGCCTGGGCGAGGTCGTCGCGCAGCCGGCGCACCTTGGCTTCGGCATTCTCGCGCTCGGCGATTTCACCGGCAAGTGCGGTGTTGGAGCGGGTCAGCTCGGCCGTTCGCGTGCTGACTCGGCTCTCCAGCTCGGCATTCATACGCGCCAGCGCCTCCTGCCTCAGCCTGCGCGTTCGCCGGCGCCGGGTCAGCACGTAGGCAAGCAAGCCCATCAGCAGAAGCCCAAGCAGCGTGGTCAGGCGCGCCGTGTTGGCGGCCGATGAAAGAGCAGCGTCGGCGGGAGTGAGCAGCCAGAGACGCCAGCCAGGAACAGCACCAGGCAAATCCTGCACCACCTCGACGAACTGGCGCGGTTTTCCCGCGTTGTCGATCGTCGCCAGGCCGTCACCCGCGCCGCGCCGGATCGGCAGCGGCTCGAAGCCTGCATCGGCCAACTGGAGCTGCTCGTGGGCTGCGGCGGTGTCCTCGGCCGACAGTGGTGCCAGCGCACGGAACCGCCAGTCGGGCTGGCTGGTAGCCAGCACCACGCCGCGTTCATCAGTGATGAACACAAGCAAACCGCTGGAACGCCAATTGGCTTCGACGCCGTCGAGTTCGACCTTCAGCACCGCAACGCCAAGCGGCTTGCCGCCATCGTCGACGCGGCTGGCAAGGTACAGCCCCGGTCTGCCGCTGATTGTGCCGAGGCCATATTGGCTGGCAGCACCCTTGCTCATCGCTTCCCGGAAATAGTGCCGAAAATTGTAATCGATGCCGACAAAGCTCGCCGGTTCGTCGGCATTGCTGGCTGATATGGCGATGCCTGCCGTATCGATGATGTAGATGGCGGATGCCGAGGCATCGCCGGCAATCGACTTGAGCTTGTCGTTGAGGGCCTTTTCTTTCATTTTTCCGGCCCGGCGCAGAGCGCCGCGCACCGCATCGTCTCTGGCCAACACCAGTGGAACCAGGCGCTGCTTTTCGATTTCGCCGGTCAGGGTTCCCGCCGCCAGCGGCAGTGCGGCGAGTGCCGTCTCGCGCAGATTATCGGCCGCCTGGCCGGAGGCGATGCGCCCGGCAATGGCGATCGCGCCGGCCAGAAAGGCAAGAGCGACGACCACGGCAACCCAGCGGCCATCGCGCAGCCGCGCCACCGCCTCGCGCAGCAATTCACGGCCGGCAAATCCAGGGAATCCGCTATCGGTGTCTGCTTGCGGCGTCTGCCCTCTCCCCTTTGCTCGCGGCTTTCGGCCAGTGTAATGCGAAAATCCGCCCAGGCAAACACTGCCTGTGCGGAAATCCGCACAGGCTTTGCCCGCATGACGTCAGACAAAGGCGGAAATCCCGTGGTTCCGGCCTTTCCGCGAACTGGCACAACGCTTGCAAAACTCCCTGGCAGCGGCGTGCGACCGGAGCGCCGCGATGGGAGAAGTCACGCAGGGCGCTCCGCCCCATCCGGCCAGGGAGAGTTCGATGCACATCGCAGACCAATCAGGCGCGCTTGCCGCGCAGCGCAAGCCTTTCTATGCCCAACTCTACGTGCAGGTGCTCGTCGCGATCACGGTCGGCATCCTGCTCGGCCATTTCTATCCGTCGGTCGGCGAGAGCATGAAGCCGCTCGGCGACGCCTTCATCAAGCTGGTCAAGATGATCATCGCCCCGGTCATTTTCCTGACCGTGACGACGGGCATTGCCGGCATGAGCGACCTGCAGAAGGTCGGACGTGTCGCCGGCAAGGCGATGCTCTATTTTCTCACCTTTTCGACGCTGGCTCTGATCATCGGCCTTGTCGTCGCCAATGTCGTGCAGCCGGGCGCCGGCTTCAACATCGACCCGGCGACGCTCGACGCCTCGACCATCAGCACTTACGCCGCCAAGGCGCACGACCAGTCGGTCACCGGCTTCCTGATGAACATCATCCCGTCGACCATCGTCGGCGCCTTCGCCGATGGCGACATCCTGCAGGTGCTGTTCTTCTCGGTGCTGTTCGGCATCGCGCTGGCGTTGGTCGGCGACAAGGGCACGCCCGTGCTCAATTTCCTGCAGGCGCTGACGACACCGATCTTCAAGCTGGTCAGCGTGCTGATGAAGGCCGCCCCCATCGGTGCCTTCGGCGCCATGGCCTTCACCATCGGCAAATACGGCATCGGCGCGGTCATCAACCTCGCCATGCTGGTCGGCACCTTCTACGTGACGTCGTTCCTGTTCGTGTTCGTCGTGCTTGGCGCGGTCTGCCGCTACAACGGGTTCTCCATCCTGTCGCTGATCCGCTACATCAAGGAAGAGCTGCTTTTGGTGCTGGGCACCTCCTCGTCGGAGGCCGCCCTGCCCTCGCTGATGGAAAAGATGGAGAAGGCCGGCGCCAAGCGCTCGGTCGTCGGCCTGGTCATCCCAACCGGCTATTCCTTCAACCTTGATGGCACCAACATCTACATGACCTTGGCGGCGCTGTTCATCGCACAGGCGACCAACATCCACCTGTCGATGGGTGACCAGATCCTGCTGCTGCTGGTGGCCATGCTTTCCTCCAAGGGTGCCGCCGGCATCACCGGGGCCGGCTTCATCACCCTTGCGGCGACGCTTTCGGTGGTTCCGGCGGTGCCGGTCGCTGGCATGGCGCTGATCCTCGGCGTCGACCGCTTCATGTCTGAATGCCGGGCGTTGACCAACTTCGTCGGCAATGCTGTCGCCACGCTGGTGGTGGCGCGCTGGGAAGGCGAACTCGACGAGGCCAAGCTGGCGAGGGCGCTGGCGGGCACGGCCGACGATAGCCTGCCGGCGGACGTTGTTCCCGCCGAGTAATGACGCGCGGTCAATGCGTAAAAGGCCGGAGGCGTGCTGCCTCTGGCCTTTGTCATGCAGGTCGCAACGTCAGACCGTGCCGGTCTTGCTCAGCGGTGTCCGGAAACGTGCTTGGGCCAACAGGCATGCGGGCTGCCAAAGTGCCGCCGTCGTCGAACAGCACAAGGCTGGCGGCGCCGACGAGCCCGGCATGGCGGCCGAGCTGGGCCTGAACGACCGGCACGTCGCGATAGGCGCGCATGGCCCGTTGCCTGATGGTCGCCTCGATGGTCGGCAGCATCAGGTCGAGCCCATTGGCGATGCCGCCGCCAACGACCAGCACATCGGGCGAATAGAGATGCAGGAGATTGGTGAAGCCAACACCCAGCCAGCGCGCTTCCTCCTCCAGCAAGGCCGAGGCAAGAGCGTCCTGCAGCCGTGCCGCCTCGACGACATGGCGGCCGGTTACCTCCGCGTCCGCTGACAAGCGTCGCAAGGTAGAGCCGTCTCCGGCTGCCGTGGCGGCGCTGGCGCGGCGGCCAAGTGCCGTTCCCGAGGCGATGGCCTCGAAGCAGCCAACGACACCGCATACGCAGCGCTCGCCTTCATTGGTGATGGTCATGTGACCGATCTCGGCGGCAAGGCCACGGCGGCCATGCAGGATGCGGCCGTCGACGACGACACCACCGCCAATGCCGGTGGAAACCGTGACGAAGACCAGCGAGCCCGCACCATGGCCGGCACCGAAACGCCATTCGCCGAGCGCCGCCGCATTGGCGTCGTTCTCCAGCCGCACCGGCAGGCCGAGCCGCCGCTCGAGGATGTCGGCAAGCGGCACGTCCAGCCAGCCGGCGAGTGTCGGCGGGCCGACGGCGATGCCGGCCAGCGGATCGAGCGGTCCCGGCGCACCGACGCCGACGCCGACGATCGAGAGTGCCGGCGCCTCGGCGTGGACTGTCGCCGCCAACGCCTCGATCTGGCCGATCACCACATCGGGACCGGCCTGCGCCTGCGTCGGCACCGCCGCGAATGCCAGGATCTTGCCGTCGCGGTCGACCAGGGCGACACGAAGCTCCGTCCCGCCAAGATCGATCGCAAGGGCGGCTTCTGATGTCATGCCGCGACCTTCAAGCCGTGCAGCCAGCCGATGCGGCCGGCGAGGTCCTTGTCACCGAAGGCGAGCGAACCGAGAACCACGGTTTCAGCCCCGGCGGCACGCAGCGACGGCACGGTCTCGTGGCGGATGCCGCCATCGGCCGCCAGAACCACCTGTGCCTCACGGCCGGCCTTTCTCAGGATGGCGCGGGCAGCGCCCAGCCTGTCGCAGGCCTTGTCCGACAGGCTCTGTCCCTTGACGCCGATTGCGGTTCCAAGAAGCGTCACGAAGGCGACTTCCGGGGCAAAGGCCGTCACCGCTTCCACAGGCGTCTCCAGCCTGAGTACGACGCCGGCCTCGGCGCCGAGCTCCCGCGCCAGCCGCACGGCGCGCAATCCGGCCTCGCCATTCTCGGCATGGACGCTGATCATGTCGGCGCCGGCCTCGATGAACTGGCGCGTCTGCGCCTCGACGATTGCTTCATCGACCATCAGATGGACGTGGATGGGTTTCGCCGTCAGCCCGGCGATGCGGGCGACAAGATCGGGAAAGAACAGGAAGGACGGGGCGAAGTGGCCGTCCGCCACATCGATATGATGAAGATCGACATAGGGCTCGATGCGCTTCAAGTCGTTTTCGAAATTGGCGAGGTTGGCCGACCACAGCGAGAATTCGGCGATCATCCGATCGCGTGGCAATGCGGCGATGGCGGCCGGGCCTGAGAGAGGTTTCGAGATCATGACTGGTCCTGGTTGTTGAAATTTATGTCGAGAAAGTCCGCGATGGCGGCGCGAATTTCGGCGAAATGGCGCTCCTTGTCGGTGGCCTTCGGCCTCACCTCGGCAAAGGTCGCATTGGGGATGGCGTCGGCGAGGCTGCGGGCGGCGGCCAGCGGATGGACCAGATCGATGCCGCTGCCGATGACGAGCGTAGGGAACGCAAGGCTAGCGGCCGCTGCCCGCGTCACGCCAGGTCCATCCTCTGCGATCGCCTGCATCACCTCGGCGAAGACGGGCGCGTCTTCGCGCGCGAAGAAGCCGAGCAGGGAAGCAAGATTGTCCGGCGCTTCGGTTCGAAAGCGTGCGGTCGTCGCGGACGCCGCGAAGATATCTCGCGCCTCCGATAAAGGACGGCTGAGGATGAGCTCCGCCACTTCCACGTAAGGGCGCATGTTTTGCGGTGCCGCGTCGAAAGCCCAGGCAGGGCGAACAAGCACCAAACCCAGGACGCGGTCAGGGTGGCGGGCGGCAAGCTGCAAGGCAATGGCCGCACCCATCGAAATGCCGCCGGCGACGAAACGGTCGAGGCCGGCCGCATCTGCGGCGGCCAGCACATCATCGGCGAACATCGCGATCGAAAACGGGCGCTTGCTACCGGCGCCGGAACCGCCCTGCGCGCGGCATTCGACGGTCAGCCGGCGGTATGACGGGCTGTCGGGATAGTTCTGCGCGACCTGCGCTGCGTCACCGCCGAGGCCATGCTGGAAGACGACGGGAAGTCTGCCCTGCCCCGTGTCGAAGACACGAAGCGCTGCATCGTCGCGGAGCAGGATCGTCGGGGCGGCGCCCATCAGAGGAGCCTTCGTAGAAAGGCGGCGACATCGGGGGCTTCGTCGGCGGACAGCCCGTGGGTGACGAGCGATCCCTCGAAGCCGACTGCCTTCAGCCGCGCGCCGAAATCCGGGAAATCGACGATGCCTTGCCCTGATGGGGCAAAGCGGCCGTCACTATAGCGGTCCTTGGCGTGCGCCATGGCGATGTGGCCGGCGGCCTCGTCGATCGCGGCGGCAACGATGGCGCGCGCCTCGCCGGGCGTGGCGTGTTCGAACAGGTTTGCCGGATCGAGCACGATCTTCAGATGCTTCGATCCCATCTCGGCGATCAGCCGGGTCGCATCCCTGGCCGAGGTGACGATGTTGGCCTGCTCAGGCTCGATGCCGAGATCGACATTGGCACCTTCGGCCAACGCCAGCGCCTTCGCCATCTCGGCGGCCATGTCGGACCAGGCGGCCGGATCGGCATTGTCGGGATGATAGGCCCACTGATCGGCGGCGTTGCGCGAGCCGGTGCAGAGCGTGAGCAGCGGGATGTCGAGGGCAGCAGCAGCCTCGATGACGACGGCGAGACGCCGAAGGCCATCGTCGCGCACGGCTTTGTCGGGATGCGCCATGTTGTAGGTGCCCGAAAGTGCTGCAAGTGAGACACCGCTCGATTGCGCTGCGGTGCGGATGGAGGCGATGGCGTCCGCCGGCACAGCATCCGGCATCGACGGCAGGCCGGCACAGGCCAGATTGAGCTGCGTCGTCTCGTATCCCGACTGCTTCACCGCAGCCAGCACGGCGGCCGGGTCGGTGCCGGCAAAGGTCTTGGCGAAAATGCCGAGACGCATCACACCGCCCCCGAAACCGAGGCGAGTTCGACTCGCTCGCCTGATACCACCGAACGCGCGATGGCGACCATGGCGCGGATCGAGCCGATGCCGTCCTCGACATTGGCGCCGCGCATCGGCGCGCCGTTCAGCACCGTGTCGGCAAGACCTTCCAGCTGGCGGCGGAAGAAATGGCCATCGGCGCCGAGCGGCCGGCGCGATGTCGCGTCCTTCTCATGAAAAATGTCGACCTCGCTGGCGCGGAAATACCAAGGGTTGAATGTCCTGGCGATAACGGAGCCGTTCTCGCCATAGAGCTGAAAACCTTCGTGCCAGTCCATGCGCACGGCAACCGTCAGGTCGAGATGGCCGAGCGCGCCGCTGGCGAACTCGGTCTCGACGAACCAGCAATAGGCGCCGAAACGCTCGTTGAGGCGCGCGCGGACCGCAAGGATTTCGCCACACAGGAAACGCGCCGTGTCGACGAGATGCGAGCCATGCGCCAGCATGAAATATTGCCTGAGATCAGCCTTGGGATTTCCCGCTGGCTTCCTGGCTAGCCTGCTGGTGACGGGCAGCGGCTGCACGGCATCGGTGTTGGTGTAGCGATGGGTGGAATCGCAGTACCAGGCCTTCAGCGCCAGCACTTCGCCGATCTCGTCTCGAACGAAGTCGCGCGCCGCCTCCAGTGCCGGATCGAAGCGCTTCATGTGCCCGACCTGCAGGATCTTGCCCGAGCGCCTGACCGCTTCGGCCAGCGCCTCGCCTTCCTCAACCGAGGTGCCGATCGGCTTTTCACAGAGAACATGCTTGCCGGCGTTGAGCGCCCTGATCGACATCGGCACGTGATAGGCGTCCGATGTGGCGACGATCACCGCTTCCAGCTCAGGATCGGCGAGCATTGCCTCATAGTCGGAATACATCTTCTGCGGCTCGTAGGTCGCGCCCATGCGCGCAAGCAGATCGGGTGCCGCGTCGCAGATGGCGTAGAGGTCGGCATTGCCGGCCTTGGCGCAGGATTCCAGATGCGCGAACTGCGCGATGGGGCCGCAGCCGAGCACGCCGACCCTGAGGCGTCTGTCCTGTTTCTTGATCATCGTCTCGTTCTTCAGGCGCCGTAGGAGCGCATCGTCTGGCGGTTGGTCTTGACCGCGCCGGCGGGATCGGCGGCGGCCGTTTCGGATTCTTCCTCCAGCACCAGCCAGCCATTGAAGCGCGGTGCGGTGCCGGCGATCTCGATGACCGCAGGCGTGTCGCAGACGCCCTTGCCAAGCATGGCCCAGGTACCGTTGGCATCGACGTCCTTGAGGTGGATGTAGCGGATGCGGTCGCGGTGGGTGCGCAGCGTGTCGGCCATGTCCTTGTGGCCGCGCAGGATATGGCCGGTATCCGGCACCCAACCGACCAGATCGGGATCGAGCAAGGCAAAGATCGTGTCGTAGTCGGCCCGGTCGAACAGCAGCGTGTTGTGGTGCGAGCTTGGATGCACCGCGACCTGGACGCCGGTCTTGCGGCCAAGCTCGCCAGCCTCGTTGTAGACCTCTGCGGCGATGGCGAATTTGTCGTCGCGCGGACCGTCGGAGACCACCGTCGCAGAGCCCATCGACACGAGCGCGCCAGGGAAGGCGGCGGCGAAGTCGATCCAGCGTTTGGCGGTCTCGAGATCGGCGCCGATCTCCTCCTTCAGCGTAAAACCACTGTTCGAGCCAAAGGCGAAGGAAACCAGCGTCAGCCCCGACGCCTTCAGCGCGGCGGCGAACTCCTCCGGCTTGTCGCCATAATGTCCGATCATGGTGTCGGTGATCTCGATGCCGGCATAGCCACCGTCAGAGATCGCCTTCAGCAGATCGTCGGGGCCGCCGGTGAACCGGTCTCCCAGCATTTCCCAGGTGAAGGTCTGGCAGCCGACTTTGAGGTCTTTCACGTTCATCCTTTCATTCCTTGGTATCGCCTATTGCTTGATGCCACCCTGCGTCGCCGTCGGATGGACGTCCTACTTGACCGAGCCCGCGGTCATGCCGGCGAGGAAGTACCTCTGGGCAACGAGGTAGATGAGCAAGAGCGGTAGCGAGCCGAGCACACTCATTGCCATCATCTGGTTCCATTCGAAGGCGTGCTGCCCCATCAACAGCTGGATGCCGATCGGGACGGTGCGCATGGACGTTGACTTCGTCAGTGTCAGCGCAAAGAGAAATTCGTTCCAGCACAACAGGAAGGTGTAGACTGACGTCGCCACGATGCCAGGCAGTGAAATCGGGACTATCACCCGCCAAAGCGCTGTCCAACTGGTGCCGCCATCGACGGCTACAGCTTCATCGAGATCGCGGGGCAAGGTGTTCAGATACCCCGTCATTAGCAGGATCGCGTAGGGCAGCGTAAACACCAGATAAGTCAGGATCAGTGCGACATAGGTGTCGAAGATGCCGTATGAGACGACGAGCCCGAAGAAGGGGATCAAAAGTGTGATCGGCGGAATCGTCTGCGTGCTGATGATGATTGTGTTGAGGCTGCCCTTGCCGCGGAAGTTGAAGCGGCTGAACCCGTAGGCCGCCAGCAGGGCGATCAGCACCGTCAGCACAGTCACCGCTCCCGCCACGAAATAGCTGTTGAAGAAGAAGCGCAGCTTTACCGGGTCGCCAAGGATGGCTGCATACGCTTCCAGCGTAAACGCCTTTGGCAGGATGGTTGGTGGCAGGGCAAAGATTTCGGTATTCGATTTGAACGAGCTGCTCAGCATCCAGTAGATCGGAAATGCCGCGAAAAAGAGCCCCGCTGCAAGCGCTACATGGAGCGCGACGGTGATCAGCCTGTCTTTCGGCGTATGCCTTTTCCTCATGATGACTACCGAGCCTTTTGATAGCGAATATAGAACAGCGTCAGGCCGAGAGAGATCAACAAGATGACCACAGCGCTCGCCGAAGCCTGCGACAGGTTGTAGCTCGAAAACGCCAGCTTGTACGTGTAGGTGCTGAGGACCTCGGTCGAGTAGATCGGGCCACCGCCCGTCGTTATCCAGATTAATGGGAAGACCTGCATGGTCCAGATGAAGTCAAGCAGCGAGATGCTGATGATGATCGGCATCAGCTGCGGAATGGTGATGAAGATCAGCTTCTGGTAGGCTTTCGCCCCGTCGATATCGGCGGCCTCGTAGAAATCCTTGGGAATGCCCTGCAAACCCGCGAGCAGGCTGACCATGAAGAGCGGATAGCCCGCCCAGATATTGGCGAAGGTGACGGCGTGCAGCGCGGTCTCAGGCGAGGAAAACCATTCGACCTTGGAACCGATGATGCCGATTTGCATGAGTATGCTGTTCACGACACCGTTCGGCTCAAGCAGCAGGCGCCAGATCACGGCGATAATCACCGCGGTGAACAGCCAGGGCAATATGTAGAGCACGCGCAGAATATTGCGCAGCGTCGGATTGATGCGGTCGCTGTTCAGCATGAGCGCGAAGGCCATGCCAATGGTCATGTGGAAAATGACACTCATGCATGTGAAGTAGAGCGTGTGCCACAGCGAAGCCCAGAACACGGGGTCGTCGAAGATCGCCTGGTAGTGTTTCAGTCCGGCAAAGGATGGGTCACGACGCAGCACCGCGCTGTTCTGGAACGAGTAGCCAATCACCGTCACCATCGGCAGCAGCATCAGAAGCCCGATTATGAGCAGCGAGGGCGACAGATAGAGGTAGGGTGCGACCGCTCGTTTAAGCTTATGGTGGGAGCGCTTTTGCCGGGTCATGTGCCAACCTTGGGATACGCCTTCAAGAGAAGGTAAGCTTCAAAAACAGGTCCACTCAAATTGCCGATCCGTTGTTGCCGGGTGGCCTGCCCGAAGTCAGGCCACCCGGTCAAAGATAGCAAACGGGAACAGGCCGATCAGAATTTCGCCATCCAGCCCTTCTGAGCGGCGGCTGCGGCTTGTTCCGGAGATTGCTCGCCGGCGAGCATCTTTTGAGCTTGCACGTCGAACTGGGTCATCAGGTCTTCTGCCACCGGCAGGCCCGTGAACTCATTGGCGAGATAACCGGTCTTGAAGATTTCAAAAGCCTTGCCGAAAGCCTTGTCCGAGGTCACGAAATCGGGCTGGGCGTTGACGTTGCCCGGGAAGGCGTTTGCAAGCGATACGAGCTTGGCGTTCACCTTTTCACTCATCACATATTGGACGAGTTTCCAGGCCTCTTCCTGATGTTTCGAGGCAGCAGAGATGCCGATGCCCCAGGAGGCATAGGGAAGGCCGCGCTTGCCGGTATAGTTTTCCACGACCGGGACCGGGATGAGGTCGAAGTTCAGCTTGGGATTGCGCTTACGGATGAGGTTCACATGCGCGAGCGAGTCGATCATCATCCCGACGCGGTTGTTGACGAACTCCTCGACCTTTTCCTGCTCGGTCTTGGTGGCGATGCCGGGCGAGATGGTTCCGGCGTCGTTGAGAGATTTGACGAAGGTGAGCATATCCACCACCGGTTTGCCCTCAAGGTCCGGCTTGCCGTCCGCCATCATCGACTGACCCGAAGCCCAAACCCACGACATCATGTCGTTCTGGACGCCGGATGGCGTTTGCAGCGAGAGGGGCAGCACCCAGCCATACTGGTTCTTGTCGGCGATCGTCATCTTCTTGGCGGCTTCGAGAAACTCCGCACGGGTCGACGGCAGCTTGGTCACGCCTGCCTGGGCGGCGAGGTCCAAATTCACGAAGACCGGATAGACGAAAGAAGCCACGGGAAACATCACCGCCTTGCCGTCCACCTTGACGATGTCCGCGACCTGGCTCTTGTCGAAACCGCTCGCATCCATCATCGGATTCATGTCGGCGAGTGCGCTCTGCGCATTCAGATTGTTCACCCAGGCACCGTCGAGACCGACGACGTCGCTGAGCGTTCCGGTTGCAGCACCAACCGAGATCTGGTCGCGCGTGGTCGCGTAGGGGCCGCTGACCAGCGTCACTTTGATTCCTGGATTTGCGGCCTCGAAGTCATCCATGATTGCCCTGAGCGAGCCAGCCGGCAATTCGGGCTCCCACCATTGGGTGAATTCCAGCGTCGTATCCGCCATGGCGCCGGTTGCGCCAAGCAACCATGCGGCTGCGGCTATTTTCAGCATCGCGGGTTTTATACGAAACGTCATCTTCTCCTCCTTCTTTATATTCGACCGCACAATGCGGCCGATCGTCTGGTTATTCACAAGTCTTCTTATGCAGGTGCCTCACCCTCACCCGCGGGTCTTATCGCTGATATTCAGATTGCCAGATGCGTCTCGGGATCGAAGAAATGGAGCTTGGTATCATCCAGGGCCAACCTGATTTCCGAGCCGGAGCGGACTGTGCTGACCGGTTCGAATTTCGCCACCGCATTCGACGCCAGGCCGAAATCCTGCACCGCGTCGGGGTCGCCGGAGTCCACCCGGACCGCGTCGATGTCGAGATGGACGATTTGTTCGGATCCAAGTTCTTCGATCGAGGTCACCTTTGCCGGTATCGTCTGATACTTGCGGCCGGATTCGAGGCTGCTGTCATAGAGATCCTCCGGTCGTATCCCGAACACGACCTTGCGCCCCGCATACGACCTCAAGTCCGGCCTGCGGACGAAGGCTGCATCCTGCAGCCGGATGGCTAAGGCGCCGGACATCAGTTCGTCGCCCGTCAGGGTCGCCTCGAAAAGGTTCATTGAAGGAGACCCGATGAAGCCGGCAACGAAGGCGTTCACCGGCGATTCATAGAGCCTCTTGGGTGTGTCGACCTGCTGCAGCACGCCGCCTTTCAACACCGCGACCCGGTCGCCCATCGTCATGGCTTCGGTTTGGTCGTGGGTCACATATATGGTCGTTACGCCGAGCTGCTTTTGCAAACTGGTGATTTCGGCGCGCATTTGAACGCGCAGTTTCGCGTCCAGATTGGAAAGGGGTTCGTCCATGAGAAAGGCTGCCGGCTCGCGCACCATGGCGCGGCCCATGGCAACCCTTTGACGCTGTCCGCCTGAAAGGTTCGCGGGCTTGCTGTCCAGCAGAGACGTCAGTTGAAGGGTTTTGGCGATCTCGTCCACGCGCTTTTTGCGCTCGGCCTTCGGCTTGCCCGCCAGCCGCATCGAAAAGCCGATGTTTTCGAACACCGTCATATGCGGGTAGAGGGCGTAGCTCTGGAAGACCATCGCGATGTCGCGGTCCTTGGGCGGCATGTCGACAACGTCGACTCCGCCGATCCGAAGGCTGCCGCTGGTGACGTCCTCCAATCCCGCGATCATCCGCAGCGCGGTGGATTTGCCACAGCCGGACGGCCCGACGAGAATCAAAAACTCGCCGTCCTTGACCGACAGGTTCAATTGGTCGATTGCGTGAAAATTGTTCCCGTATGTCTTGCAGATATTCTCAAGAACGACTTCTGCCATATTCCTCCCTCCACAAGTCTAAGCCACTGATTTTTATGATTGTCCTCGGCTTATGTTCACCTGCGAAATATTCCTCGGATAGTTCGGACTAAGTTCCGGTATCGAGCCGCGCATATTTCAGTTCGACTGCCGACGGCGCTTTCGTCGATGCCAGAAGTTCCATGACCTGGTCGTTGGTCGGAAGCGCCTCGCGTCCGCCCCGCCCCGTTATCGAAAGGGCCGCCGCCGCAGCCGCGAATGCGACCCGGCCTGCGGTGTCGGCCCCGCGCGTTAATGCAAGGGCATAGGCGCCATGAAAGCAGTCACCGGCGCCGGTCGAGTCGACGACGGCAACCCGGTGCGGAGGCAGGTGCCAGAGCCCTGTCTGGTCGCGTCCGCGATAGAAGACGCCCCTGCCGCCATCCGTCAGAACCACGGCGGACCGCGACGGCAACCACAATGCGTCGAGTATCTCGGCCGGCGACCGGCGGCCGGTGGCGGTCCGCGCAAAGCCGAGCGGAAGAATGAGATGGTCGCAGAGCCCGATCAGTCTCTCGGTGGCCGGGCCGTGGCTCCATTCGACATCACCGAGGATCGCAAGGCCGAGATCGCGAGCCCGGGCCACGACATCCAGCGACCCGATCCCGTAACTGTCGACGATCAGGACTGTCGCGCGGCTGAGAACCTCGTCCGGAAAGTCCGGCGCGGTGCCCAGCATCGCTTCGTCGTCATACGCGATGAATCGCTCGCCATCCGAACCGACGGTGATCCGCGAGCGCACCGGGCGCGCGTGCGGGTGGCGCGGCGCGAACGCGGTTTCAACGCCGCTCGCAACGAGATCGCACAACACGGCGTCGTCGGCGGCATTGCCCAGCCATCCGACGAACCCGGCGCTTCCGCCGAGCCGCGCGACGGCGGCAAGTGCCGTCGCGACATTTCCTCCGAAAGCTCGGGCACTTTGCAGAACCTTCCCCTTGCCCGCCGACAACGGCTGATCGACATAGACGATGTCGTCGATCGCAATAGCTCCGAAGCCGAGGATTGAAGGGACGGTGGGCATCGTTCAGGCACCCGCCTTCGCCAAGGCGTCTTGCGCCGAAAGGCCGTCATGGATGACGCCTCGAAAGGCGAACGCTGCCTTTTCCGGATCGCCGTGCCCCCAGAGATTGCGGCCCACCACGGCACCGCGCGCGCCGGCACGGATGGCGTCCGCCGTCTGCTGAAGGGCGCCGAGCAGCGTGTCGGTCTTCGGACCGCCGGCGATCACAACCGGCACCGGGCAGGTCCGAACGGTCTCTCGAAACGACTCGAAATCGCCCGTGTAACCGATCTTGATCACGTCGACGCCGGACTCGTAGCCGATGCGTGCCGCATAGGCGATCTCGTCGGGGGTGAAGACGATTTTTGCCCCGTCGGTGAAATCGCGAGGGTAGATATGCGCCACCACCGGCATGCCGTAACGGGCCGCCGCATTCACCGAATCGGTCAGCCAGCGTATGTATTTGCCCTCGGTCGCGCCGCGCACCGGAATGGCCACGGCCAACGCATCGGCGCCAGCGCGCACCGCATCCTCGGGCGTTGCAATTAGTTCACTGATGCGATCGTCCGGGGTGAAGCAGCCGGCCTGGATCACCAGGCAAGCCTTGCCCGCGTATTGCGGCCACAGATGGCGCGCAGTGCCAGGCTGGATGCTGACGTAGTCGGGTTTGCCTACCATGACGCGTGCAAGCGCGCCCGGCAGGTCGGCAAGACCTCCTTTGCGCACGTCGCCATAGCCGACAAAGTGGTCGACCGCGCCGCCAAAAAGATTCCCCGACGGATGTGAGAAGAGGCGCGCCAGGCGCACCTTGGTTCCGAGGCTCATGAGTCCAAAATCTCCAATCGATTGATTTCAAAATCCTGGACCCAGTGTTTGCGAAAGAAAAGACAAATGCAATCTTTCGAAAGCTTTCGAATTCGCATATTTTTGGTAGAGTGAACCGAAGCCAGGGCGATCGCTTGGCGCATGGAGGCAAGGACAGGGCATGTTGTCAGAGCAGAGACGCCAGTCGATCCTGGGTGAAGTGCAACGCAGCGGACAGGTTCGCATCAAGGACCTGTCAGACGATTTTGGCGTGTCGGAAGTCACGGTGCGCTCCGACCTCGAGATACTGGACCGTAAGGGACTGCTGACCAAGACCCGTGGAGGCGCAGTGACCCGGACCACGGATTCGACCACGGCCGCGTTCGCCCGGCGGATGCAAACGAACCTCGATGCAAAGAAACGCATCGCCCGGGCAGCGGTAGAACTGTTCGAGGACAACCAATCGGTCATCTTCGACGGCGGCTCGACATTGATGCAGGTTGCCATGCTGTTACCGCCGCTCAGCAATGTCGTGGTCGCGGCCACGGCGATGAATATCGTGCAGCATCTGATGCATCGGCCCGGGCTCGACGTTCACATGATCGGCGGCCGGGTCTATCCAGACACGGTGAGCACACTGATCACCGATGCCGACACGGCTCTCGGCGGCTTGGTAGCGCATCAGGTCTTTGTTGGAGCGCATGCGATTGACTCGTCACTGGATGTGGTCGACGTGAACGAAGACATGGCGCGAACGAAGCGAAACCTCGTGCGCATGGCCCGGCGCGTTGTCCTCCTTGCGGATTCGAGCAAATGGGGCGTCAGCGGGACCTCAAAGGCCTTTTCGCTGTCGAGCGTCGATGTCGTGATCACGGACGATGGCCTGTCCGGCGCGATACGCAGCCAGCTTGATAGGACCGGGGCCAAGGTGATCTATGCCTGACTCCCTCGCGGTCCCTGGCCACGACGGAAATACCCAATGCGCGCATGACCCACCGGATTCGCATCGGCGGTCGGCCTTTTTTCATGTCGGTCATTTTCTCCTCCCAGGGCTGGCAGCCTCCCGATATCGCGCCAGCATTTTCGCATGTTGTATAAAAATTTTACGCGCGTCAATATTTAAAATGTTGTATAGCCCTTTGCGAAAGCGATCCGTTGCCGGCTGGGCGAATCCGGCGGAGCATGGCGCATCGGGAGGTACGATCGAAAATGCACGGGATACCAATGACGAAACTCGGGATCGGCGTCATCGGATGCGGCAATATCTCGATGACCTATCTGCGCAATGCCGCCCTCTTCGGCGGCATCGAATTGCGCGCCTGCGCCGATATTTCCGCCGACATGGCGGCAGTGCGGGCGAAGGAATATGGCATACGGGCACTCGGCGTCGATGCACTGCTGGCCGACCCCGAGATCGATCTTGTCCTCAACCTGACCATTCCGGCGGCGCATTTCGATATTTCGTTTGCCGCGCTTTCGGCCGGCAAGCACGTCTTCACCGAAAAGCCGCTCGCCACCTCGGCCGCCGATGGACAGCGCCTGGTCAATGAGGCGCGGTCGCGCGGCCTGCTGCTCGGCTCGGCGCCCGACACGTTCCTCGGTGCTGCCGGGCGCCGTGCGCGCCGGTTGATGGACCAGGGCGCCATTGGCCGTCCGGTCACCGGCACCGCCTTCATGATGGGCCGCGGCATGGAGCACTGGCACCCCAACCCGCAATTCTACTACCAGCCAGGCGGTGGCCCGGTGTTCGACATGGGTCCGTACTATCTGACCATGCTGGTCAATCTGCTCGGCCCGGTCGAGCGCGTCATGGCAATGGCGACACGCGGCCAGGAAGAAAGGCTGATCACCGCCGAAGGGCCATTCAAGAACACCACATTCAAGGTCGGCACGCCGACCAATGTGCTGTCGCTGCTCGAGTTCCGCTCCGGCGCGACCGTCACCTTCGGCGCCTCGTGGGACGTCTTTCGCCACTCCAACCATCCGATCGAACTGCACGGCACGGAGGGCTCGCTGCGCCTGCCCGACCCCGACACGTTCGGCGGCACGGTGTCGCTGTCGGAACGCGGCACCGACTGGCAGGATTTCGCCAGCGAGGGCGAGCTCTACGGCGCCCGCAACTGGCCTTACGCGGCACCCGATCGCGCCAATTACCGCATGCTCGGCGTCGCCGATCTGGTGCGCTCGCTTCAAACCGGCAACACCCCACGGGCCTGCGGCAGCCTTGCGCTGCATGTACTGGAGGTCATGGAGGCTATCCTGCGCTCCGGTGAAACACAGGGCTCGGTCGCCATCGCGGGCGATGTCGTGCAGCCGGCTCTGCTGACCGAGGAAGAGGCGAGCAGCCTGCTGGCCTGAGGGTATGATCATGACGCTCGATCCGGATGCGCTGCGCGTCCTCGAAATTGGTCGTGCAGCCGGCGGCGAGCCATTCGAGACCGGCAGCGTGGCGGCGGCGCGAACTGCCTACAACGCCTCGTTCCCGGCGCTACAGGGTGAGCACGAGCCGGTCGCTGCGACCCAGGAACGGCAGATCGACGGGCCGAATGGGCCTATTGCGCTCCGCATCCATCGCGGCATCGGCGCACCGCAAAGCGGGGCGCCGGCGCTGCTCTATTTGCATGGCGGCGGCTGGGTCATCGGCAACCTCGATTCGCATGACGAGATCTGTCGCCTGATGGCCAATCTCGGCAACGCCGTCATTGTCTGTCCTGACTATCGCCTGGCACCGGACCATAAATTTCCCGCCGGGCTCGAGGATTGTCTGGCAACTCTTCGTTTCCTGGCCGAGAACGCCGCCGATCTCGGCATCGACATCAGACGCATCGGTGTGGCCGGCGACAGCGCCGGCGGCAATCTCGCCGCCGTGCTGGCGCTGCTCGCCCGCGATGGGCTGGCGCCGTCCCTTGCCGCGCAGATCCTGATCTATCCCAACACCGACGCGCGGCAGACATCCGACAGCTACCGGCGTTTCGGCGACGGCTTCGGGCTCACCGCAACCACCATGGCCTGGTTCCGCGACCATTATTTGCGAACGCCCGACGATATCACGGACTGGCGCGTCTCGCCCTTGCTGGCGCCTGCCCTCGCCGGCGCGGCGCCGGCTTTTGTGGCGCTTGCCGGCTGCGACATCCTCGCCGACGAAGGGGCAGCCTATGCGGCGCGCCTGCAAGCCGCGGGCGTTCCGCTCATCCTGCGGCAATGGCCGGGCCAGATCCACGGCTTCGTCTCGATGGGACGCCATATCCCCGCTGCCCGGCAAGCGGTGGCCGAGGCGGTGGCCGCCTGGCGCCAGTTCGAGAAAAGCTGATGCAGGTCGCTCAGGCTGACTGACGCATCACCAGGGTGGCGCCGAGCTTGACGGTGCGCGCCATGCCCTGCTTCGGCGGATCGGCCTCGTCCAGCAAGGCCAGCAGGATCTCGACGCTGCGCCCGGCCATGGCGGCGAAATCCTGCGCCATGGTGGTCAGCGCCGGGCAGGTGTAGCGGCTCAGCGGATGATCGTCATGCGCGGCAACGCGCAGATCGCAATCGGGCCTGCGGCCGACCTTCAGGCCGCGCGAGAACGCAGCCGCCATCACGCCAAAGGCGAGACGATCGTTGGCACACAGGATTGTGCGGCCGGGCAAGGCGCCGGCCTCCAGCATTTTTTCCGTCTGCTCGTAGCCGATGCGTTCGAAGTCCCAGGTGTAATCGCGGGCGGCCTCGATGACGACCGGCTTGAACCCGGCGGTCTCCATCGCGACGATGTAGCTTTCCTGGCGTTCGCCGGAGTTGTGGTTGACGTGTGGGATGTCAAGATAGACCGGCGGCTCACCCGAACGGCAGAGATAGTCGACGATGGTCGAGACGCTCTGCCGGTTGTCGTTGCCAACGAACGGCGTATCGCCCTCGATATAGGTGTCGAAATAGACGATCGGAATGTCCTGCCCGAGCTTGTCGAAGACGCCGCGGTCAGAAGCCAGGCCCAGTGGGGCGATGATCGCGCCGGCGACCTTCAGGGACAGCAGCGTCCTGACCGACTCCGCCTCCAGCTTCGGCGAACCATGCGAGGAGATGACGATCGGCCAGTAGCCTTCGTCGCGGCAGCGAAATTCGATGCGGCTGACCATCTCGGCGTAGAACGGATCGGTGATCGTCGGCACGACGATGCCGATGTTGCGGGTGCGCTTGCGGTTGAGGTTGCGGGCGAAAAGGTTGGGCTGATAGTCCGAGGAGCGCAGGGCGGCTTCGATGCGCGCCCGCGTCGCCGGCTTCACGCTCGCCGGATCGTCGAAATATTTGGACAGCGTCGGCCGGGACACGCCGCATGCCTGGGCGAAGTCGTCCATCGTGCGGTGTGTCTTCTCCGCCATCGATATATTCCTGATCCCCTGCCATGATCGGCCCCGCCACCAGTCATGCGGCCGTTGACCGGATGCGACAATGCTCGACAGAACTTATTCAGTCAATTTTCACGGTTACCAATAGAGCGCAAAAAAATTGCATGCGTCAAATTATTTGTTAACGTTTAAAGCTGACGTGGCTCGCCGCCGTTTTCCCGCCAAACGCTTTCGGACAGCGCTGTTTCGTCGACTTGATCGTCAGTTCGACTATCAAGGGATAGGCTGCAGAAGCTTGCCGCTCGCTCTCGGCTACGGGCCTGCTTGCCAAATGTCGCCATGCCGCCCATACACGGCTTGGGCAATCGCCTCGCCCGTTCGCCACCTGCCAGGGATACTGTCCGATGTCTGCGACGCCGTGGTCAAAGCCGTGACGGATTCTTCCATGCCATCTCTCGCCAGCCTGGGCTGGACGGATTTTTTCGCTGATCAGCTCGAGCCCGACGACGCCGATCTCGTGCCGACGCGGATCGCCACCGTCCACCGCGATCGCCTGACCGGCCTGTCGCAGGCAGGGCCGGTCGATCTGACGCTGCCGGCGCAGGCGAACACCGGTGACTATGCGGTCGGCGACTGGGTGCTGGTCGATGGGCATGAACACCTTGTCCAGCGCCGCCTGTCCCGCAAGACGGTGTTGGAACGCCGCACCCAGGGCGGCAGGGTGCCGCAGCTTGCCGCGGCCAATGTCGACACGCTGTTCATCGTCACCTCGTGCAATGCCGACTTCAATCCCGCCAGGCTCGAGCGCTACCTGGCGCTGGCCAATGAAGCCGGAACGACGCCGGTGATCCTGCTGACCAAGGCCGATACCGCTGAAGACGCCGAGACCTATGAAAGGCAGGCTGCCGCGTTGCAGCGCGGATTGCCGGTCGTGATGCTGAACCCCCGCACATCGGATGCGGCAACCGCCCTGGCTGCCTGGTGCGGTGTCGGCCAGACGGTGGCGCTGATCGGCTCCTCCGGCGTCGGCAAATCGACGCTGGTCAACACGCTGGCCGGATCGGCGCAGCAATCGCCGCAACAGACCGGAGGCATTCGCGAGCACGATTCCAAGGGACGCCACACCACCACGTCGCGATCGCTGCACGCCATTGCCGGCGGCGGCTGGGTGATCGATACGCCGGGCATGCGGACTTTGCAGGTCAGCGACGTCGCCTCCGGCATCGACACGCTGTTTGCCGAAATCACCGAGCTCGCGCCGCTCTGCAAGTTCCGCGACTGCACGCATGTGCATGAGCCGGGCTGCGCTGTGCAGGCTGCCTTAAAGGCCGGGACGCTCGATCCGGAGCGCCTTGCCCGCTGGCGAAAACTGTCCGACGAGAACCAGAACAACACGCCGGTTCAGAGCGGCCCCCGCGGAGCCAAGTCTCCCGGCGGTCGCGGGAAGAGGCGTTGAACGGTTGGGGTTGGTCTGGCCTCGGACTAGAGCCGCGCCGTCCCGAAAACCCGATCCCAGAATATCGACGTCACGCCGAAATTGGCGTTTTCGTCGACATGATGATGCACGGCGTGTCGGCGCTTGAGCGTGTAGAGATAGCTCGGATGGGCGGGGTGCCAGTGATGGATCATGTGGTGGATGCTGATGTACCAGAGGTACCCCAGCATCAGCCCGCAGCTTACCGCGCTCGCGGTTGCGAAGTCCGAGACCACCCAAACGGGCACAAACGCGATCAGCGCATGCACCCCGAGGCTGAGCCAGGTCGGGGTGCCCACCGAACTGCGCTCCTCGACATGGTGACGATCATGCAGGTCCTTGATGTAGGGAATATGGTGAAGAACGAACCTGTGCAGCACATACTCGATCAGCGTCCAGAGGCCTAGACAGGCGAGGACCGTGCCGATCCAGCCTGGTGCACTCTCTTCGCCGGCCTCGAGCAGCCCGGCCACTGCCAGCACGGCGATTACCAGCGGATACACGACGAAGTCGCTATAGTAGCCAATAAGACCGAGTTGCATCGTCACCTAGCCTTCGAGCCGCCAAATAAGCGATGGTATCAGATTGCCGGACTCGCGGGTGAGGTGCAATGCAGACGAACCTGACATAGCGTCGCAATCCCTAGGTGCAAGGTTCGCGTCAACGATTCAAGGACCATCGGCAGGCTGCCGGCTTCGCAAACGGACGTATCACAATGGCAAAACGCAGTGCGGGATTGCTGATCTATCGCCGCGGCGACGGCGATCTCAGGGTGTTGCTGGTTCATCCGGGCGGACCGTTTTGGGCGAAGAAGGACGACGGTGCGTGGTCGATACCGAAGGGCCTCATCGGCGAGAACGAGGACGAGTTGGCGGCAGCGCAGCGCGAGACCGAGGAAGAGCTCGGCATCAGGGTCGATGGGTCCTTCACGCGTCTCGGCGACTACAGGCAACCAGGCGGAAAGATCGTCATGGCCTGGTCTGTCGAGGCGACCGCCGACATTGATGTCGCCGCCATCACGAGCAACATTTTTACCATGGAATGGCCGCCAAGGTCGGGATTCCTGAAGGAGTTCCCGGAGGTGGACAGAGCGGGCTGGTTCACCTTGGCCGAGGCCGAGGTGAAGATCCTCAAAGGGCAGCGCCCGATGCTGTCGGACTTTGCCAGGCAGCAAGGCGCCGGATGATCCGCGGCCCTCAGTACGGCAGGCCGACATAGTTCTCGGCGAGCGCGGTCGATGCGGCACGTGACTGCACGAGGTAGTCGAGTTCGGCCTCCTGGATGCGCTGGCCGAACTCGCCGGTGTCTGGAAAGCGGTGCAGCATCGTCGTCATCCACCAGGAGAAACGCACCGCTTTCCAGACCCGTGCCAGAGCCTTGCCTGAATAGGCGTCGATGCCGGCCGTTGACTTGTCGCGATAGAAATCGTGCAGGCCGGCAAAGAGATAGCGCACGTCGCTGGCGGCGAGGTTGAGGCCCTTGGCGCCGGTCGGCGGCACGATGTGGGCGGCATCACCGACCAGGAAGAGCCGGCCGAAGCGCAGCGGCTCGGCAACGAAGGAGCGCAGCGGCGCGATCGATTTCTCGAAGGACGGTCCAGTGACGACATTTGCCGCCGTCTGCTCCGGCAAGCGGCGGCGCAACTCGTCCCAGAAGCGCTCATCCGACCACGCCTCCACGCGATCGTCCTGCGGGCACTGCACATAGTAGCGGCTGCGATGCGTCGAGCGCATCGAGCACAGCGCAAAACCCCGCTCGTGATTGGCGTAGACCAGTTCGCGGTCGGCTGGCGGCACCTCGGCCAGCACGCCGAGCCAGCCGAACGGATACCGCCGCTCGAAGATTTTTAGCGCACGCTCGGGCACCGATTTGCGGCTGACGCCATGATAGCCGTCGCAGCCGGCAACGAAGTCGCAGTCGATGCGATGCGTGACGCCGTCCTTGTCATAGGTGGCGAAAGGCGCGGTGCCGTCGAAATCGTGCAGAGCGACATTTGCCGCCTCGTAGATCGTGGTCAGCCCTGCCGCGTCGCGCTTGTCCATCAAATCGTGCGTCACCTCGGTCTGGCCATAGACGGTGACATGCCTGCCGCCGGTCAGCGCCTCGAGGTCGATGCGATGCAAGCGTCCGTCGAAGGCGAGCGAGATGCCAGTGTGCGGCAGCCCTTCGGCATGCAGCCTTGCCGCCGCGCCGGCCTGTTCCAGCAATTCGACGGTGCCCTGTTCGAGCACCCCTGCCCGCACGCGGCCAAGCACGTGCTCGCGGCTCGCACGTTCCAGAATGACCGTCTCTACGCCGATGCCGGCCAGCAGTTGCCCAAGCAGCAGCCCGGACGGCCCGGACCCGATGACGACGATTTGCGTGCGCATCAGTGGCCGAGACTTTCGACCTGTGCGGCCAGTTCGGCGGCAAGGCGCAGCGACGCGGCCGTTGCGACGACCATCTGCGGCAGCAATAGCCACTCCAGCGTCCAGGCAGCACCCGACCGCTCCTGCTCATGCACGAGCGCGTGATGCATGCCGGCAAGCTGCGTGGCGTTGAAGCGGGCAAGCGCCACCAGCGCTTCGGCCTTCACCGGGTTCTTCTTGTGCGGCATGGCCGACGAGCCGCCGCCACTGGAAAGCTCGATCTCGGTTCCACCTTGCGCCAGCAGCGCGATGTCCTGGCCGAACTTGCCGAGGCTGCCTGATACCAATGACATCAGGCCGGCAAAGTCGGCGAGCGCGTCACGCTGGCTGTGCCACTGCGGTGCGTCGCCAAGACCAAGCCTGGCGGCAAGTGCCGCGCGCACCGCCGGCCCCTTGTCATCAAGCTTTTCCAGCGTGCCGGCGGCACCGCCGAATTGCACCACCAGCAGACGCCTGGACTGCTCGGATAGCCTCTCCTGATGCCGTTGCAGCGGCGCCCGCCACACCCTGACGCGATCGGCCACTTTGATCGGAAGCGCCTTCTGCATGCGCGTCATCCCGGTCAGCGCCCTGCCGCCAAAACGCTCTTTGAGCGAAGCGAGGCGTATGACGGTTTCGGTCAACAGCAGATCGAGATGCTCGACGACGGATTTCAGCCGAAGCATCAGGCCGGTGTCGATCACATCCTGGCTGGTCGCACCGAAATGCACTTTCCGGCCATGCGGTTCGCCGACCGCAGCCCTGATCTGGCGCACCAGCTCCGGCACCATGACGCCGTCCTTGGCGACCCCGGCTCGCAGCAGAGCCGTGTCCGGCCGGAAGGTGCCAAGCGCCGCCACGATCGCTGCCCCGGCATCCTTGGGGATTATCCCGTTATCGGCCTCCGCTTGCGACAGCGCCTGTTCAAAGGCCAGCATGGCCTCGATTTCCGCCTCAACGGAAAAATGCCTCGCCGCTTCTTCGTCGCCGAGAAGAGCGGAGAGCAGCGGATGGTCGAAAGGCGATACAGTCATGTCACAGGCCTCCTGAGCATCAGCTATCGAAGAAGACCGTTTCCTTCTCCCCCTGGAGATGGACATCGAAGATGTAGGTATCGCCCTTGCGCTCGGCGATTAGCGTCGGCACGCGGACGCGGTGCTCGATGCGTGCCAGGATCGCATCCCCGGCATTGGCCTTTTCCTCGTCGGAAAAATACAGCCTTGTGTGCAGGCCGAGATTGATGCCGCGGGCGACGATCCAGAGCGTGATATGCGGCGCCATCAGGCGACCATCGTTGAACGGGACGCGGCCAGGCTTGACCGTCTCGAACGTGCAGAGGCCGGTGTCCATATCGGTCGGGCAACGGCCCCAGCCGAAGAAATTCGGATCGGCAGCACCACGCAGTTCGGCCGGCGAATTGTAGAGCCCATCCGCATCCGCTTGCCAGATCTCGATCAGCGCGTCCTTGAGCGGCGTGCCGGTGCCATCGAGCACCCGGATGCGCAGGCCGATGCGCTCGCCCTTGGTCTTGTCGTTGACCATGGTGGCGCCGAGATCACTGGGATAGACGCCGCCGATGCCGCAGAAATTGGGTGTCAGCCCGATATGAACGTAGGGTCCGGCGGTCTGCGAAGGGCTTTCCCTGAGCCGGTCGAGCGACTGGGCCATCAATTGCCCTCCAGCCTGTTTTCGAACAGCGACGCGCGGCGCCCGCGCAGCACGATGTCGAACTTGTAGGCGCGCGCGTCGAAGGGGATCGTCGCTTGCATGTCGAGCGCGGCGATCAGCGTCTCAACGGCTGCCTTGTCGGGAATGCCGCGCGCGATCGGGCACTGCCAGATCAGCGGGTCGCCCTCGAAATACATCTGCGTGATCAGCCGCTGGGCAAAGCCGTGGCCGAACACCGAGAAATGAATGTGCGAGGGGCGCCAGTCGTTCGGCCCATTCGGCCAGGGATAGGGTCCAGGCTTGACGGTGCGAAACGCATAGCCGCCGTCCTCGGTGGTGAGGGCTCGGCCGCAGCCGCCAAAATTCGGGTCGAGCGGCGCCAGATAGCCATCCTTCTTGTGGCGATAGCGGCCGCCGGCATTGGCCTGCCAGAATTCGAGCAGCGCGCCGGGCACGCCAACGCCTCGCTCGTCGAGCACTCGGCCATGGACGATAATCCGCTCGCCGAGCGCGCTCTCGCCGGGCCTGGCGAAATTGTGGATCAGGTCGGCGTCAAGTTCGCCCAATATTGCGTGGCCGAAAACGGGGCCTGCAATCTCCGACAGCGTGTTGTCGAAGACGAGGGGGGCTTTTTGCGGCGAGCGCAGCATCGAGGTCTTATAATTCGGCGTCAGAGCCGGCGGATGCCAGGTCCGATCGCGCCGGAAGAAGGCGCCGGTCTCGGGCCTCGTCGAGCCGGACTCAGCGGGCATTCCTGGCTCCGTCCATTTCCGAAAACACGTCCTTGGCTATTCTGAAGGCACGGTTGGCGGCCGGCACGCCGGCATAGATGGCGACATGCAGGAACGCCTCGCAGACGTCGTCGCGCGAAGCACCGGTGTTGACGGTGGCGCGCACATGCATGGCGACCTCCTCATCATGGCCGAGTGCGGCGAGCAGCGCCAGCGTGACGATCGAACGCTCGCGCTTGGTGAAGCCCGGCCGCGCCCACACGGTACCCCAGGCGGCCTCGGTGATCAGTTCCTGGAAAGGCTGGTCGAAATCGGTGGCGGCGACCTCGGCCCGGTCGACATGCCGGTCGCCAAGCACGGAGCGCCGCACCGCGAGGCCGGTGCGATATCTGGCTTCGTTGCCGGGGACTTCATCCATGGGTTTCGGCTCCAGGGGCAAGCGATGCGATAAAATCGCGGATCAGGGCGACCAGCGCCTCTGGCTGTTCGACGCAAGGAATGTGCCCGGCGTCGCGGATGATTTCGAAGCGCGCGCCGGGGATCAGCTCGGCCAGGGAGCGGACAAGATCGGGAGGCGTCGAGCCATCCTGATCGCCGGCGACGCAGAGCGTCGGCACCGCTATGTGGCGTGCGGCATCGGTGAAATCCGCATCGCGAACGGCCATGCAAGTCCCGACGTAACCGGCAAGCGCTTGCCTGGTCATCATGTTCCAATAACCGTCCAGCTCGGCCAGACGCGCCGCGTGGAAGGCGGGGGTGAACCACACTTTGAGCACGCCATCCGCAACGGCCTGGATGCCCTTGCTTTCGACCGTCGCGATGCGTGTGTTCCAGCTGTCTGTCGTGCCGATCTTGTGGGCCGTGTCGCAAAGGATCAGGCCTTCGACCATTTCTGGGCGCCGGCGATAGAAGCCTTGTGCGATCAGGCCGCCGACCGACAGGCCGCACAGCACGACCTTGCTCAACCCGAAATGATCGACGAGCGCCGAGAGATCGTCGACATGATCGTCGATCGATCTGATGTCGCCGATATCGGACAGCCCATGGCCGCGCTTGTCATAGACCAGCAGCGGCATTTCACCATCGAGCGCCGAGACAATTTCGTCCCAGACCCGGAAGTCGGTGCCCAGCGAATTGATGAATATGATCGGGCGTGCATTGCCGGCCGCCTTGGTGTGGCGATGGTGCAGCGTGATGCCGCCGATGGTGACGAATGGCACGGTTTTGGTCCTCCGCCTCCACATTGCACAAGGCGTTTGGTTCGGTAAAATGATATTTTGCGTCGTTTCATTAACTCATGGGTTATCAATCCATGTCCCATAGCCGCATCCGGTTCCGTCACCTGCAGGCATTCCTGGAAGTTGCGCGGCAAGGAAGCGTGGCGCGAGCGGCCGACTTGCTGCATGTCAGCCCGCCGGCGGTGACCAAGACATTGCGCGAACTGGAAGAGGCGCTGGGGGTGGCGGTGGTGGAGCGCGACGGCCGCGGCATCCGACTGACGCGCATCGGCGAAATCTTCCTTCGCCATGCCGGCACGGCGATCACGGCGCTCAAGCAAGGCGTCGATTCCGTCCGGCAGGACGGAGCGGTCAACCGGCACCCGATCCGCATCGGCGCGCTGCCGACGGTCTCGGCGCGGGTGATGCCGCTCGCCATGACCTTGTTCCTCAAGGAGAGCGCCGGTGCGGCGATCAAGATCGTCACCGGCGAGAATGCGGTGCTGCTCGAACAGTTGCGAACCGGCGCACTGGATCTCGTCGTCGGACGGCTGGCGGCGCCGGAGAACATGACCGGCTTCTTCTTCGAGCACCTCTATTCCGAACCGGTGCTGTTCGTGGTGCGGGCGGGACATCCGCTGCTCGATCCAGGACAGGATGTGTTCGCACGGCTCGACGAATTCCCGATGCTGATGCCGACGCGGGAATCGGTCATCCGCCCCTTCGTCGACCGCCTGTTCATCACCAACGGCATGACGGCGCCGGCAACCGAGATCGAAACCGTCTCGGACTCCTTCGGCCGAGCCTTCCTGCGGCAGAGCAATGCCGTCTGGATCATTTCGGCTGGCGTCGTTGCCAACGAACTCGGCAGCGGCGCCTTCGTCGCCTTGCCGGTCAACACCGAGGAAACCAAGGGACCGGTCGGTCTGACCATGCGCACCGACACGGCGCCCTCGCCGGCCTTCTCCATCCTGCTGCAGACCATCCGCGAAGCAGCAAAGCAAAGCAGTTGATGCGGCTCAGATTGGCGATCAGGCCGCCTGCGAAGGCGTGAAGCGAACGCTTGCGGATCGCATCTGCCCAGGCGCCAGCACGATGCAACCGGTGTCGATGCCTGCTTCACCCGTGCGGTTGAAGGCGTCGGTGATGTTGCTGACCGGCTCGGCGCAAAAGAATGGCTCGCCGGGCGGCGTGTAGAGGACGAGGAAATCGAGCGGCGCCTCGGCCTCGATGTCCAGTTGCCGCCCACGCTCCGGCCAGGAGATCCGGGCACGGCGCGTCCATCCGGTGAAGACCGTGTCGAAGTCCGTCTCCGACACGTCGAAGCCGGTGGTAGGATTGGAGCCAGCGGGCGGCAGGACGTGCCGGGTGGGCAGGATTTCCGCATCGGTCTCCCACATGCCGGATACCTGCGCCTGGACATGTGTCCACGGTGTCGACGGGAAATAGGGATGGAGGCCGAAGCCTGCCGGCATCGGCATGTCCGAGAGATTGCGCAGCGAAAGGGCAATGATCAGCCCGCCATCGACCAGCGAGATCGCTTGCCTTGCCTCATAGCTCCACGGCCAGGAATCGGCGGCATGGCGATAAGATAGGAGGGTGGTGCTGGCTTCGTGCCGGACGACTGTCCATGGCCGACGCCAGCCATGGCCATGCTCATGATGCGGATCTTCCGGGCTGGTCGGCAGTTCGACGGTGCGGCCCGCGAATGCGAAGCGCCCGCCCCTTATGCGATTGGAATAGGGAACCAGCGGGAAGCAGGCCATGGCGCCGGCATCGCGGCTGTCGATCGCCGCCTGATCCGCAGGACGCAGCCAATCCACGACGGATCCGTTTTGCCGCCAGCGATACGACGCCAGCGCGCCGCCGGCGGCCGGGGCAATCTCTACAGTCGCAATGCCATCGCTGATCGAGACCAGCTCTTGATGCCGCTCGGCAACGGCAGCGGAATTCTTTGTCACCGGCATTCCCCCTCCCTTGACTCCAGTCGCAATGCCGATAAGACATATCATATGAATAGTATGAAGAATAAGAAATCTTTCAGCACGGCGCGCACGTCGAGGGTTGCGGTCGCGGTCTCCAGCGGCTCGACGGCGCTGCATGCGACTGTCGTCGAGCAGATCGGATTGCGCATCGTGCAAGGCGATTTCCTGCCCGGCGAGGCACTGCCCAATGCCGACGATTCCAGCGAGATGCTGGGGGTCAGCCGCACGGTGCTGCGCGAGGCGATCAAGGTGCTGGCCGGCAAGGGACTGGTCGAATCGCGGCCGAAGACCGGCACAAGGGTGCGTCCCCGTGCCGACTGGAATTTCCTCGACCCGGACGTCCTGTCATGGCGCTACGCAGGCGGCGTCAGCGCCGACGATGTCCGGGCGCTGTTCGAGCTGCGCCGAGCCATCGAGCCGATGTCGGCCGCACTTGCCGCGCAACGCGCCACGCCGGCGCAGATTGCCGAGATCAATGCCGCGCTGGCCGAAATGGAAGCGGTGGTTGACGACGGCGACCGCTTCGCCAAGCCCGATCTTTTGTTCCATCAGACCATCCTGCGCATGACCGGCAATGAGCTGATCGGCTCGCTGGCGGCACTGGTCGAAACCGCATTGGTGATGAGCTTTCGCCTCTCCAACGACAATCCGGACGGGCAGCGTCATTCTTTGCCGCTGCATCGGGAAGTGGCCGAAAAGATCGCATCCGGCGACGCCACTGGTGCGCAAAACGCGCTGCTGGTGCTCATCGACAATGCCGAGGAAGACGTGCGCCGCAGCGTCGAAAGCCGCAACAAGCGCCGCCAGGATCGGGAACAGACATCGTGACCGACACCAAACGCAAGCTGCGGTCCGAGGCCTGGTTCGGCGGTGAGGGCAAGAACGCCTTCATGCACCGCAGTTGGATGAAGAACCAGGGCATCCCCGCCGACGCTTTCGATGGCCGCCCGGTGATCGGCATCTGCAACACCTGGTCGGAACTGACCCCATGCAATGCCCATCTGCGGGCGCTGGCCGATCACGTCAAACGCGGCGTCTATGAAGCGGGCGGCCTGCCGCTCGAATTCCCGGTGATGTCGCTCGGCGAGAGCAACATGCGCCCGACCGCCATGCTGTTTCGCAATCTGGTCAGCATGGATGTCGAAGAGTCCATCCGCGGCAACCCCATCGATGGCGTCATCCTGCTGGTCGGCTGCGACAAGACCACGCCGGCACTCTTGATGGGTGCCGCGTCGTGCAACCTGCCGACCATCGCCGTTTCCGGCGGGCCGATGCTCAACGGCAAGTTCCGCGGACAGGATATCGGCTCGGGCACCCATGTCTGGAAATTCGCCGAGGAAGTTAAGGCCGGCCGGATGCCGGTCGCCGACTTTCTCGCCGCCGAGCAGGGCCAAAGCCGATCTGCGGGCAGCTGCATGACAATGGGCACGGCCTCGACCATGGCCAGCATGGTAGAGGCGCTCGGGATCGGCCTTCCGGACAACGCCGCGATCCCCGCGGTGGATTCGCGCCGTGGCGTGCTCGCCCAGATGGCCGGACGCCAGATCGTCGACCTCGTCCGCAGGGACGTGACAATCGCGCAGATCCTCACCCGGGAAGCATTCGAGAACGCCATTCGAGTCAATGGCGCGATCGGTGGCTCGACCAATGCGGTGCTGCATCTGATCGCCATCGCCAACCGGATCGGTGTCGATCTCAGCCTCGATGACTGGGACCGCCTTGGCCGGGACATTCCAACTATTGTCGATTTGATGCCGTCGGGCCGGTTCCTGATGGAAGATTTCTACTACGCCGGGGGGCTAGCTGCGGTCATGGCGTCGCTTGATGAAGTGGGGCTTCTTCATCGCGACGCCATGACCGTCAGCGCCAAGACCATCGGTGAACTGATCGACGGCGCGCCCAACTACAACAGCGAGGTGATCCGGCCGCTGAGCCAGCCGCTGACCAAGGAAGGCGGCATCTCCATCCTGCGCGGCAATCTGGCGCCTGACGGGGCAGTCATCAAACCGTCCGCGGCAACGCCCGCGCTGATGCAACATCGCGGCAAGGCGGTGGTGTTCGAGAACATCGAGCACTACTACGCCCGCATCGACGATCCGGAGCTGGACATCGACGCCTCCTCGGTGATGGTACTAAAGAATTGCGGACCGCGCGGTTATCCCGGAATGGCCGAGGTCGGCAACATGCCGCTGCCGGCGAAACTGCTGAAGCAAGGCGTCTCCGACATGGTGCGCATTTCGGACGCGCGCATGAGCGGCACCGCCTACGGCACCGTGGTTCTGCACGTGGCACCCGAAGCAGCCGCAGGCGGCGCGCTGGCGCTGGTGCGCGACGGCGATCTTATCGAGCTCGATGTCGCCGGCCGCCGGCTGGAGCTTTTGGTATCGGACGAAGAGCTCGCAATCCGCCGGCGTGACTGGAAGCCGCCGGCGCCGCCGGAAGGCGGCTATCAGAGCCTTTATGTCGAGCGCGTGCTGCAGGCCGACAAGGGCTGCGATTTCGACTTTCTCGTCGGTCGGCGCGATGCCGGCATTCCTCGGCATTCGCACTAGAGAGGCGCGCGATGACGGATGAAATCGGCTATGCGATCTATCCAAGCCTCAAGGGCCGCAGCGTCTTCATAACCGGCGGCGGCAGTGGCATCGGCGAAAGCCTGGTGCGCCATTTCTGCGCGCAAGGCAGCCGCGTCGCCTTCGTCGACATGGCCGAGGAGCCTTCCCGGCGTCTGGTCGACGCGATCTCGGCCGAGGGACATGCCGCGCCGCTGTTCATTTCCTGCGACCTGCGCAACGTCGAAGAGTTGCAGGCGGCAACCGTTCAGGCGATGCAGCACAACGGCCCTATCCAGGCGCTGTGCAACAATGCCGGCAATGACGACCGCCACCAGACCAAGGACGTGACGGTTGCCTACTGGGACGACCGCATGGCGGTCAATTTGCGCCATCAGTTCTTCGCGGCGCAGGCGGTGCGTCCACAGATGAATGCGCTGGGCGGCGGCTCGATCATCAATTTCGGCTCCATCACCTGGATGGTCGGCGATCCGGATTGCCCAGCCTATGTCACCGCGAAAGCGGCTGTTTACGGCATGACGCGGGCGCTGGCTCGCGAACTCGGCCCCGAACGCATCCGCGTCAACTGCATGGTGCCGGGATGGGTCATGACAGAGCGCCAGATGCGGCTGTGGCTGAACTCGGCCGGCGAACGCCAGATCGCGGAAAGGCAGTGCCTGCCCGACCGGCTGCAACCCTCCGATATCGCGCGCATGGCGCTGTTTCTCGCCGCAGACGACAGCCGCATGTGCACGAGCCAGCAGTTCATCGTCGATGCGGGCTGGGTGTGACCCGTACGGCTCCAAGGGAAGAAGGTTAGTATTCATGCGTCTTGTTCAGTTCAGAATGGCCGACGGCAGCAGAGGGGTTGGCCGTGTCTCGGATGACGGCAATCATCTGCACCCGCTCGAAAAGACCGGCAGCGTGCTGGAGCTGGCCGAAGCGGCAATTGCCCAGGGCACGTCGATCGCAGCGCTGGTCGAGAAGCAGACGGGCACAGCGAAAATCGACTACGACCAACTGTTACGCGATGGCCAGGTGCTCGCTCCGGTCGACCATCCGGAACCGGCGCGCTTCCTGGTCACCGGGACCGGCCTGACCCACACGGGAAGCGCCGCCGCGCGCAACCAGATGCATGTTCTGACCCATGGCGAAGGTACCGAGGAATCGGATTCGCTGAAGATTTTCCGTATGGGCCTGGAAGGCGGCAAGCCTGCCGCCGGGCAGATCGGCATCCAGCCCGAATGGTTCTTCAAGGGCGTCGGCACCTGTGTCGTGCCGCCCGGCGCGCCGCTACCGATGCCGGCCTTCGCGCGCGCCGGCGCCGAAGAGGCCGAGATCGTCGGCCTCTATCTCAACGGTCCGGACGGCCGCCCCTATCGGATCGGCTATGCGCTCGGCAACGAATATTCCGACCATGTGACGGAGGGCGAGAACTACCTCTACCTCGCCCACTCCAAGCTTCGCTCCTGCTCCATCGGACCCGAGCTGCTGATCGGTGACCTGCCCGAAGAAGTGCGCGGCCATTCGCGCATCCTGCGCGACGGCACTGTCATCTGGGAGCAGGAGTTCCTGTCGGGCGAAGCGCACATGTCGCACTCGATCGCCAATCTCGAACACTTCCATTTCCGCTACCCGATGCACCGCAAGGCGGGCGACCTGCATGCCCATTTCTTCGGCGCGGCGGTGATGAGCTACGCCTCCGGCGTCAAGACGGCTTCCGGCGACGAGTATGAAATCCAGGCACAGACATTCGGCAAGCCACTGCGCAACCGGATGGTGTCGGTGCCGGACGAGGGACTGGTCGCTGTTACCCAGCTGTGACGGCGCAGGCCCGGAAATTACGGTCCACCAGAACGACAATGGGAGATTAAAAATGGGACTGAAGAAAGCGTTTCTAAGACTAGCGACAATCGGGCTCGGCATCGGCCTGATGACATCGGCGGCGCTCGCCGCGAACCTGCGGGTACTGGCCTGGGACGGCTACGCCGATGCCGACTGGGTCAAGGACTTCACCGCCGCGACCGGCATCGGCGTCGATGTCGTCTTCATCGGCAGCGACGACGAGATCTGGGCCAAGATCAAGGGAAGCGAAGGCCAGGACTTCGACGTCTTCGCCGTCAACACCGCCCAGTTGCAGCGCTACATCAAGGCCGACCTGGTGTCGCCGATCGACGTCACGAAGCTCGCCAACCAGAAAGAAGTGCTGCCGCGCTTCCGCGACCTGACGGCGGTCAGCGGCGTGACCAAGGACGGCAAGGTCTACGGCATTCCGTTCTGCTTCGACTCCATCGGCCTGATCTACGACACGGACAAGGTCAAGCCGGCGCCGACCTCGATGTCGGTTCTGTGGGACCCGGCCTACAAGGGCAAGGTTCTGGCCTATGACAATGGCGAGCACAATTTCTCGTTCACCGCACTGACGCTCGGCTACAAGGATCCGTTCAACCTCAACGAAGAGCAGATGGCGGCGGTCAAGGCCAAGCTGGTCGAACTCAAGCGCAACGTGCTGAGCTTCTACACCACCGCCGACGAGGCGCAGCAGATCTACCAGAACAATGACGTGGCCCTGATCTGGGCCAATTACGGCCAGCAGCAGGTCAAGGCGCTGCAGAAGATCGGCGCCCATGTCGCCTACGTCAACCCAAGCGAGGGCGCGCTCGCCTGGCTCGACAACTGGGTCATTTCCAAGGGTGTCCGTGACAATGCGGCAGCCGAGAAATGGATCGACTTCATGCTGAGCAAGAAGGTCGGCGGCGAGCTTTCCGAGCGCACCGGCTTCGGCAACACGGTGACGGAAACCGGCAGCGCCGGCGGCAACGACAAGCTGGTCTGGCTCAACAATGTCGAGGACCCGCTCAAGCGTTCGGACATGTGGAACGAGGTCAAGGCTACGCCCTGATCTTTCCGCTCTATGCCTTCGAAGGACCCGGCGGTCCGGAGGTTCCGGACCGCCGAAGCGTATGCGAGAGTATTTCATGAACCAGAACACCGACCTCTTGACGCTGCGGTCCGTCTCGAAATCCTACGGCACGGTCCCCGTGCTGCACGACATCGACCTGTCGATCCGGGATGGTGAGTTCCTCACCGTGCTCGGGCCTTCGGGCTCCGGCAAGACCACGGTGCTGCGGCTGATCGGCGGACTGGAACCGCTGACGTCAGGCGAGATCCGCCTGGATGGGCAAGACATCAGCCGCATGCCGATCAACCGACGGCCGTTCAACACGGTATTCCAGGACTATGCGCTGTTTCCGCACCTGACCGTTTCCGGCAATGTTGGCTACGGGCTTTCGGTTCGCCATATCCAGCGCAAGGAAATCGCGCGCCGTGTCGCGGAGGCGCTGGACCTGGTCCAGCTCGGACGTTTCGCCGACCGCTTTCCGGCGCAGCTCTCCGGCGGCCAGCGCCAGCGTGTCGCGCTCGCCCGTGCACTGATCTGCCAGCCGCGCCTGATCCTGCTCGATGAGCCGCTGGCGGCGCTCGACCTCGAACTGCGCAGGCAGATGCAGGTCTTCCTGAAATCCATCCAGCGCGAAATCAAGACCACCTTCCTGTTCGTCACCCATGACCAGGAGGAAGCCATCGGCATGGCCGATCGGATCTGCGTCATGGAGGCCGGCCATATCCGCCAGCACGGCACGCCGCACGACCTTTACTACAGGCCGAATTGCGAGTTCGTCGCGCGCTTCTTCGGCGAGAACAATCTGATGTCCGGAAAACTTGGGCCGGTGCAGGGCGAGCTGCGATCGATCGAGACGGCGCTCGGCCGCCTGGTCTGCTCGATCAGTGACCAGCCGCATTTGAAGGCCGCAGCAGATGGCGCCAGCGCCTACGCTGCGTTCCGTCCCGAGGCCTTGCATCTTGCAGACGCAAAGGACACCGACAACCGTTTTTCCGGCACGATCTCCGACATGGCCTTTGCCGGCTCATCGAGCGTCGCCACCATCGCGGCAGGCCCAGACAATGCTGCGCAACGCTTGCGGCTGCGCGTGCCGAGCCGCATCGACGGCAGCGCGCTCAAATCCGGCGAGGCTGTATCGCTTTCGTTTGCGCCGCATGAAGGCCATCTGGTGCTGGCATGAGCGAAGCCGGCTCGACACTCACTGCGGAAAGACGACTGTCGCTGCTGGTCACGGTGCTGGCGTTTGCCTTGCCGGTTGTCTTCGTCCTGGTGCCGCTGGCGATCTTCCTCGGCTACAGCTTCTTCAGTGTCGACCAGGGCACCATCGTCTACGGGTTGTCCCTGGGCAACTATATCAGGTTCTTCACCGATCCGGTCTTTCTGCCGGTGTTCTGGAACACCATCGTGCTGTGCGTGTCGGTGGCCATCATCTGCATCCTACTTGCCTATCCCGCCGCCTACTTCCTGACGACGCTGAAAGGCCGTTGGCGCTATGCCTTGCTGATGCTGCTGCTGGTGCCGCTGCTGATGAGCTACGTCATCAAGATCTATGCGATCCGCAGCATCCTCGGCCTCAACGGCTTCCTCAACAAGGCGCTGGTGGCGCTCGGCATCCTGCAGGAACCGTCGACGCTTTTCGTGTTCAACATGAACGCCATCCTGCTGACGCTGACGCTACTTTTGATTCCCTTCGCCATCCTGCCGATCTTCCTGTCGCTGGAGCGGATTCCGCAGGTGCTGCTGCGTGCCTCGGACGATCTGGGGGCCAGCAGCTTGCAGACCTTCCTGCGCATCACCTTGCCGCTCAGCCTGCCCGGCGTCGCTTCGGCGGCGAGCTTCGTCTTCGTGCTGGCGATCGGCGATTTCCTGACGCCGCAAATGGTCGGCGGCATCAGCGGCTTCACCTTCGGCCGCATCCTCTACAGCCAGTTCGGCACGGCCTATAACTGGCCGTTCGGCGCGGCGCTGTCGGTGGCGCTGGCCGTCGTGGTGATCGCCGCAATCCTCGTCGGCGAACGCTTTGGCCGCAACCGGGGGACTTCGGTATGAGCGCCCTGCCCCGACTGTCCACGATCTTTCTGGCCGCGATCACGACACTGGTTGCGGTGCTGCTCTACAGCCCGCTGTTCGTGCCGATCGTGTCGTCGTTCTTCACCATTTCGCATGGCTCCGTCGACTGGTCGGCGCCGACCCTGTCGACCTATGTGGCGCTGGCTGAAAACCACGACATACTGGTCGCCTTGCGCACCACGCTGATCGTCGGCGTCTGCACCGTCATCCTGTCGGTGGTCAGCGGAACGCTGCTGGCGCTCTATTATCATGGGCGCCGCTCCGGACGCTCGCTGCTGCAGTTCATCATCTTCCTGCCGTTCCTGATGCCTCCGATCATCAGCGGCCTGGCGCTGCTGATCTTCTTTCGCGAAATCGGTCTCGAACGCTCGCTGCTGACGGTCGTCATCGGCCATACGGTTTTCGTGCTGGCGATCGTCTACCGCACGGTGCTGATGCGGCTGCAGTCGATGAGCCGCACGCTGGTCGAAGCGTCCTACGATCTCGGTGCCACGGGCTGGCAGACCTTTTGGCGCATCATCCTGCCGAACCTGTCGAGCGCCATGGTCGGCGGCGCCATCCTGGCCTTCGCCCTGTCGTTCGACGAGACCATGATCACCATCCTGGTCACCGGCACGCAAAGCACGCTGCCGGTCAGGTTGTGGGCGATGATGCGGCTTGGCTTCTCACCCGACATCAATGCGCTGGTGGCGCTGATCCTGATGTTCACCGTGCTGCTCTGCGTGCTTGCCGCCCGCTTTCTCATCCCCAGACAGCTCGCAACGGAACGGACTTGAGATAGCGGGCAATCGTCATCGGGAGAAGGCGGTCGGGTTGAGGTCGAAGACCCGTCCCCGATTGAGGATGTTTCTGGGGTCAAGGGCTGTCTTCAGCCGCCGCATCGTGGCGATCTCGGCGTCGCTGCGGACCAGATGCAGCCACTTCTTCTTGTCGAGGCCGATGCCGTGTTCGGCCGAAACGCCGCCGCCGGCCGCCGCCACGCCGCGATAGACGATGTCATATGCCGCCGCCGCATCGACCGTGCGGACCTGGTAATGCAGATTGCCGTCGCCGAGATGGCCGAAGAAATAGATGTCGGCGCCGGGATCGACGGCGTGGATGGCTGCGTCCGCCTCTTGCAGGAACGCTCCCATGCGGGCCAACGGGATGCTGATGTCGACGCCGATCAAACCCTTGATCGAAAACAGGACGCGATTGGCGTCCTCCCGCACGTCCCACAGAGCGCGAAACTCGCGCGGCGATTGCGAGACCACCACATCGTCGATGACACCGTCTTCGACCAACTGCATCAACACCTCGGCGAAGCGCTCGCCGTCGCGTTCCGGCTGACTGCCCTGGATCTCGGCCAGCAGATAGACGGGCGAGCCTGCCGGCAGCGGCGCCGGCATAGCCATGCTGGCGACCATGAGGTCATAGAGCGGTGCGAAGTTGACCTCATAGGCGGACAGGAGCGGGCCGAGCTTTTGCCGCAGCAGCCCAAGCAGGGCGATTGCCGCATCGAGCGAAGAGAGCGCGCAGAAAGCGTTCACCTCGGACGCCGGCTTGGGATGCAGCCTGAGCGCGGCGCGGGTGACCACGCCGAGCGTTCCTTCCGTGCCGATAAAGAGCTGACTGAGGTCGTAGCCGGAATTGTCCTTGGGCAAGCCCTTGAGCGAGGTCATCACGCTGCCATCGGCAAGCACGGCTTCCAGTCCCAGAACCTGAGCGGTACATGCCGTAACGCAGCACGCGGATGCCGCCGGCATTGGTGGCGATGTTGCCGCCGACCGTCGCGGAGCCGCGTGCGCCGATATCGACGCCGAACATCAGCCCGGCGCTGTCGGCCGCCTCCTGCACCGCCTGCAGCGTCGCGCCCGCTTCGGCGACGATGCTAGCAGCCTGGCGATCCGGAACGGCGAGGTCGGTCATGCGCTCCAACGACAGCACCACCTCGCCCGGCTGCACACGGGCGGCGCCTGCCAGGCTGGTGCGTCCTCCCTGGACGACAACCGGCTGGCTGAGATCGTTGCAAACCGCCAGCGCTGCCGCGACACCTTGTGTGTCGCGCGGGCGCAGCACCGCTTCGGGAAGCGCCCCCAGCTTGCCGTCGGGATCGTCACGATAGCGCTGATCCACCTCCGGACCGGCGAGCACGCCGCCCGCGCCCAGCCGGTCGCCGAGCGCAGAGAGGAGCTGTTGGATTTCAGGCGACATCGGCCGATCCTATCCATGATCGCCTGCCGGTCAAACGCTCGTCCACGCAAAGCGACGTCGTCCGTGCCCGTGGTAATGCAAAACAGGACAATCGTCCGGTATCGACCACGATGGGATCGTGATCGATACCGGAGAATAGGTAGTCTTACTGAAGTTTCGCTTGCAGGGCGTTGACGTCGTCGGTGGTCATTTCACCGTCGGTCGCCACCTTGCCATCGACGATCTTCCACAGCCGGAACGGGCCGGTGATGTCGCCATATTTGTCGAAGGCGACAGGGCCGATGACGCCTTCATAGCGGATCGGCTTGCCGTCCTTGATCAGGCCAAGCGCCTTGGCGAACTCTTCCTTGCCGGCAAAGATCGGCGTGCCGGCCGGATCGACCGCCTTGTACATCGCGTCCTTGATCTTGGCCGGATCCTCCGAACCGGCAATGGCGATGGCGAGGCCAACAATCGCGCCGGCGTCATAGGAACGGTCGGCTGCCGGATTGGTCGGTTCGATGCCGGAGAATTCCTTGTAGTTCTTGGTGAAGTACTCTGTCGAAGCGGTCGGGCTGGTGCCGGACGAGGTGCCGTAGGCTTCCTTCAGATAGTCGGCGCCGACGGACTCGATGAAATCAGGGCTGTTCATGCCGTCATTGAGGAGGAATTTCTGCACGCCGCCCTGCGAGATCCAGGTACGGGCGACCGTTGCACCGTCGACCGGCGTGCTGACGAGATAGAGCCCGTCCGGTTCGCCGGCCATCGCCGCCGTGACTTCGGAGGCATAGCTCGACTGCTTCTCGTTATAGGGCGTGTCGGAGACGATGGTGCCGCCGAGCGCTTTATAGGCACGCGAGAATTCGGCCACCATGTTGACGCCGAAATCGTTGTTGACGTGGATGATCGACAGTTTCTTGAAACCCTTGTCGACGGCGTATTTGGCGGCGGCGACGCCCTGCAGCGCATCCGAGGTGATGGTGCGGAAGAAGATGCCGTTGGTCTTGCCGTCGCGGCCGAGCGCGGTCAGCGTCGGCGAGGACGAAGCCGGCGAGACCTGGACGATCTTGGCTGGCGCGGTGACGGAGGTCAGGATCGGGATCGACACAGACGAGATGATGCCGCCGATGATGACCGGCACCTTCTTGACCTGAACCAGCTGGGTGGCTGCGTCGACCGCTATGTTGCCCTGGCTCTGGCTGTCGCGCGTATCGGTGACGAGATCGCAGCCGCGCACACCGCCGGCTCCGTTGATGTCGCGGAAGGCCATCTCGACCGACTTGGCCCCGGCCTGACCGTATTCGCCGGCCGGGCCGGTCAGTTCCATGACGAGGCCGACGGTGATCTTGCAATCGGCTGCCTGCGCGGCACCCGCCATCGTGACGAGGGCGAGCGCGGTGGTGAGTTGGAGTATCGTCTTTGTCATTGTTGTTCCCCTTTCGTTACTCGACTGTATTTGAATTCTGGAGCCTGTTCAGCGTTCCGGCACCTGCAGCCAGGTCTCATGCAGATGTCGCCATTCGACGCCGTTGGGCGCCGATGAACTGGTGGTGAAGACGGCGCTCGACTGGCGGCGGCTGTGCTTGCCTGCGCGCAGCTGCGCTTCGACATAAAGGACGACGATGGTATCGGCGTCCTGCCAGCCGGGCCGGATGTCCTCGATCGAAATGGCAAAACCGTCGTCGCAAGAGGCGCGGCTTGAGCGGACATGGTCGACGACCGCTTCGCGATCGAGGACCTGCCCGTCCGGCGCCACCATGCTGAGGTCTTTACCCATGGCGCGTTCGAAGCGGCCGAAGTCCACCGTGTTGGCGCGCGCGGCGACGAACCAGTCGACGAAGAAGCGGTGCAGGTCGATGATTTCGGCGCTGGCGCGTGAAAACAGGGAGGGTTCGCCGCTCATTTCTTCCCCGCATTGAGGTTGTAGTGCATGATCGAACCGTGGCGTCCGTGGCGGTCGCGCTCCAGCGTGTAGACGTCGCCCTCCAGGCCCGTGCCTTGCGCGATGACGGCCGCAATCCGCGCCCGGTCCTCGGCGTCAAGCGCCACGTCCATGATTTTCGCATTGGCAATGGCGTGCGCCTGGTTGCGGGCACCGACGATGACAGCCGCCACTTGCGGCTGTTCCAGCACCCAGGCGCTGGCGATGGTGGCAATGTCGACGCCGTGGCGGTCGCCAATGGCTTTCAGTGCCTGAAGCAGGTGCTGGAACAGATCCCAGCCGCCGAAATCATCGATGATCAGCTTGTATTTGACCAGCGAGCGGTTTTCGAGCGGCGTGGCGGGTTCGGCCGCACCGAGCCATTTGTCGCTGAGGAAGCCGCCGGCAACCGAGCCGTAACAGAGGAAGCCGACGCCGTTCTGTTTTGCGAGTGCCGCCAGGCTGTTGCCCGGCCGCTGGTCGAGCACGGAATACTGCAGCTGTTGACTGACAAGCGGGATGCCGGCGGCGAGGATTTCGGTGAGCCGCGGCGTATCGAAATTGGTGGTGCCGAGATTGCGCACCTTGCCTTCCAGCCGAAGCTCGTTGAGCCAGCCCATCGCCTCGACATAGCGAGGCTGCGCATAGTCCCACCAGTGGAACTGGACGAGATCGAGCCGCTCGGCCTTCAGCCGCCGCAATGACTGGTCGACGATGCCCCTGATGTAGTCGCGGCTGATGCTGGCCAGCCGTTCCAGGTCGGGCACCAGCTTGGTGTGCACCTTCATCCGGGCGGCGACGTCGAGGCCGCGCTCGCTGGCCAGCCGCAGGCGCGCCGCGCCGATGAGCTCCTCGACACCGGTGTAGATGTCGGCGCAATCATAGGTCCAGATGCCGGCATCGAAGGTGGCGATCAGATCGGCAACCGCTTGGCTGCGGTCGATGGCGCCGTGGCCGCCGGCCAGCTGCCAGCCGCCGCGAATGACGCGCGAGATGGTGTAGCCGGGGCCGAGTTCGAAGGTCTTGGCGGTCATGTCAGGTCATCCTCCTTCGGCAGCGGCACCGCTGTGGTCTCGGCGTGGCTGAACCGTCGCTTGGCCACCCTGACAATCCGGAGGCGGCTGGCGCAATTGGGATCGGGACAAGCGATCTCGGCGTCCGATGTCATCCAGTCGTTCGGGTGGGTCGGGCGCTGCTTGGCCGCCAGCAGCGGCAAGACGGCGGCGAGCGAATAAATCGAAAAGCCCTGCCCTGCCGGCATCGACAGCATCTCGCCCTTGAGCTCGAAATAGTCACCGGCCCTGGCGCCGCAATAGATCGGCTTGCCCTCCGGGATGACCACCTCGACGCGAAGATCGAACAGCTCGAAACTGTCGTCGGCCATGTCAAGCCTCCACCAGACTGAAGGTGACATCGCAGGCGCCGTTGCGCCGGATGCCGCCGCAAGCGGCGGCGAACTGATCGCGCTCCCCGGCACGCACCTGCGCCACCACGCTGCCGGCCAGCCAGCCGATCGGGAACAGGAGCCGCGCACCCTGGCCGTAATAGAGGCCGATGTCGAAGATCGCATTGGGATTGCCGCCCCACATGCGTGGCGGCACATAGGACAGCACGATGTCGCCCGGCTGCGGGTTCAGCGTTGCGTTCTCGGCCGGCAGCGGTTTTGCATAGGCCTGGCCCTCGAGGTCGGCTGGTGGAACCGGACAGGAAATCTCCGGCCCCGTCCACATCGCGTGGATGCCCGGAACAACGCGTGGCGTGCCGAGATAGGCCAAGAGGAAGGCAGCGTTTTCCGGTGCCTTTTCGGGCAGCAACAATGCCGTGACGGAAAGCTGCGAGCGCGGCTCGGTGATCCTGATGGCGGTCATGTCTGGTCTTTCGCGGCGGCAGCCTGCAGCTTGCTGCGCAGAAAGGTGAAGGGGCGGCTGATGTCGGCGACCAGCGACTCGCGCGCCGCCTGCGCATCCTGCGTGGACAGCGCCGTGACGATGCGGCGGTGATACTGGGCGGTGTCGACCTCGCCGGCTTCCGAGAAGGCGTAGATGGCGACACGGATGCAGGGGCCCGATTGCAGCCACAGGCTCTCGATCATCGGGATCAGCACGGCCGAACCGCAGGAGCGGTAGATCTCGAAGTGAAAGCTCTGGTTGAGCGTCACTTCGCGATCGACGTCCTTCTTGTGTTTCAGCGCCCGCATCTCGTCCCATTCGCCGAGAATGGTCTCTATGGTGGCGATCTGGCGCGGACCCATGCGGGCGGCGGCAAGCGCGATCGCCTCGCCCTCGATCAGGATGCGGGCCCGCAAGAGATCGTCGAGGCGTTCCAGCGTGATCGGCGGCACGCGCACCGAACGGTTGGGCAACGCCTCCAGCGCCTTTTCGGTGATCAGCCGGCCCAGCGCCTCGCGCACCGGCATAGTCGAGGTGACCAGCGCATCGGCCAAGCCACGGATGGTCAGCACCTGGCTTGGTTCGAACAGCCCGCCGATCAGGGCACGGCGCAGTTCGGAGTAGACGCGGTCCTGTACCGTTCCGCGGCCGACCGGCGCAAGTTGGGCCGCGATCGCCTCGTTGTTCTTTTCGATGGCAGCCTTTTGCATGGAATTCCGTTCTTGGCCGGTTTTCGGCTTGCGGATCAAATTAAAGCCGAATAGCGTGATCAAAGCAAGTGTGATCACAAATCAATAATCAGAAGGCGGCAACGATCGTCTTCGGCCAGAGGGTTTGATGAGCGAGGCAACCAAACGGCAAGGGGAAACCCGCGCGCCGGTTCTGACGGCAAGAAATGTCGTCAGGCGGTTCGGCGGCCTTGTCGCGGTCAACGATGTCTCGTTTGAAGTCAAAGCGGGAGAAATCCTCGGCCTGATCGGCCCCAACGGCGCCGGCAAGACGACGATGTTCGACCTGCTTGCCGGAAGCATCCTGCCGACCAGCGGTGAAATCCTTCTCAACGGTACGCCAGTCTCGGGCGAAGCCGCACATCTGCGCATCGGACGCGGTCTCGGCCGCACCTTCCAGATACCGCGCCCGCTGCCCAATCTGACGCTGATCGAAAACATCATGCTGGCGGCACAACGTCAGGCCGGCGAAAAGCTGCTCGCCAATTTCGTCACGCCATGGCGCGTCGCCGCGCAGGAAAGAGCCGCCAGGACAAAGGCGCTCGAACTGCTGGAACTGGTCACCCTCACCCGCCTCGCACACGAGCCGGCGCGCGTGCTTTCCGGCGGCCAGCGCAAGCTCCTCGAACTCGCCCGCGTCATGATGGCCGACCCGGCGATCATCCTGCTCGACGAACCGGCCGCCGGAGTCAACGCGACGCTGCTCGAAGTCATCATAGACCGCATCCGCGATATCAACGCGCGCGGCATCACCTTCCTGCTCATCGAGCACAATATCGACATGGTGACGCGGCTTTGCCATCGCGTCCTCGTCATGGCGAGCGGCCAGCTGCTCAGCGAAGGCACGGCAGAGGAAGTCGCCCGCGACCCACGTGTCATCGAGGCCTATCTCGGAGGCGCGGCATGAGCGAGATCGTCCTCGATGTCCGCGACCTCGAGGCCGGCTACGAGCCCGGCGTGCCGATCGTGCGCGGCGCCTCGATCATCGTCGCCAAGGGTGAGATCGTCGTCGTGCTGGGCCCCAACGGCGCCGGCAAGTCGAGCTTCATCAAGGCAATCGCCGGCCTCGTCCCGATCACCGGCGGCACGGTGTTTCTGGACGGCAAGGACATCACGGCCGCGCCTGCCCACACCATGGTTCGGCTCGGGCTTGCCTTCGTGCCGCAGACCGAAAACATCTTTCCGCTGATGTCGGTCGAGGACAATCTCAAAGTCGCCTGCGGCATCCTCGAACGGCGCGAGATCCCTGGCCGCATCGAGGAGATGTATTCGGCCTTCCCCGATCTCGTGCGCCAGCGTCGCACCGCCGCCGGCAATTTGTCGGGCGGGCAGCGGCAGATGCTGGCCGTCGCGCGCGCGCTGATCGTCCACCCCAAAGTGCTGGTTCTGGACGAGCCGTCGGCCGGCCTGTCGCCGAAATTCGTCTCGATGGTGTTCGAGATGCTGGCCGGCATCCGCAAGTCCGGCGTCACCATCCTTTTGGTCGAGCAGAATGCCAAGGCGGCACTCGCCATCGGCGACCGCGCCTATGTGCTGGTCGAAGGCAAGGACCGGCACGAGGGCATCGCCTCCGAACTATGGAACGATCCGGTGGTCGCCGAACTCTATCTTGGCCAGCGCCCCCGTAAGGCCGACACGGGAGGTGCGGCATGAGCCTGCAATTTGTCGTCGACGGATTGCTGACGGGTTCGATGATCGGCCTCGGCGCCATCGGCGTGACGCTCACCTATTCGATCCTGCGCTTCTCGAACTTTGCCCATGGCGACTTCATGGCCTGGGGAACCTATGCGACGCTGGCCGTCGTCAGCGCCATCGGCGCGACAGTCGGCAAGGTGGCGCCGATCGCACCGTTGTCCTTCGGCTGGCCGCTCATTGTTGCGCTCGCTATCGGCATGGCCTTCACCGCGCTCTTGGCGCTGCTGCTCGACAAGGTGCTGTTTTCGCGGCTTCGCTCGCAAGGCCAGGCGATCATCGTGGTGATGGCGAGCTTCGGCGCCTCGATGGCGCTGAGAAGCTTGCTCGAATTCACTTTCACCTCGCGGCCGACCTATTTCAGCCGGGCAATCCAGATCGCCATGCCGGTCGGCTTCGGCATCCGCATCACGCCCGACCAGATCGCCCTGCTGCTACTGACCGCGGTGCTGGTGCTCGGCGTGCATCTGTTGATGACGCGCACGCAAACCGGCCGCTCGATGCAGGCCCTGAGCCAGAACGCGGCACTGGCCCGCATCGTCGGCATCGATGTCGCCAGCGTGGTGCGCGTCACCTGGGTCATCGGCGGGGCGCTGGCCTGCGTGGCCGGCGTGATGATCGGCATTCTGGTGCAGATCCGCCCGTTCATGGGTTTCGACATGCTGCTGCCGATGTTCGCTGCCGCCATTCTCGGCGGCATCGGCAGCATTCCTGGCGCGGTGCTCGGTGGCTTGATCATCGGGTTCGCCGAAGCCGGTGCAGTACAGCTGATCGGAGCCGAGTGGCGCGCCGCCGTCTCCTTCATCATCCTGATGGCGGTGCTGTTCGTGCGGCCTATCGGCCTGTTTGGTGTGAGGGAACGCTGATGGACCTGCTCGGCTACGGCGCCTTCTTCCTGACCACCGCGCTGATCTTTTCGCTGGTCACGCTGGGGCTCAATCTGCAATGGGGGCTGACCGGCCTGTTCAATGTCGGCCTCGCCGGCTTCGTCGCCATCGGCGCCTATACATCGGCGCTGCTGACCACACCGGACGATGCCGCGCGGCTGGGCGGCTTCGGCCTGCCGATCCTTGTCGGCTGGCTCGGCGCCATGGTTGTCGGCGGCATCGCCGCGGCGCTTACCGGCATGGCGACGCTGCGGCTGAGATCCGACTATCTTGCGATCACCACCTTCGGCGTCGCCGTGGTGGTGCAACTGGTCGCGCTCAACGCGCAGAAGCTGACCGGCGGCCCGTTCGGCATCGGTTTCATCCCGCGCCCCTTCGGCAGCCTTGCCGAGACGCCGCTGCTGTTCAACCTGTCCAACCTCGCGGTCGTATCGGTGGTGACGCTGATCGCCTATCTCGCTTTGGAGCACCTGTCGCGCAGCCCATGGGGGCGGGTTTTGAAGGCGTTGCGCGAGGATGAGCGGGCGGCGATCTCGCTTGGCAAGAGCGCGCGTTTCTACCGCGTCCAGGCCTTTGCCGTCGGCGGCGCCATCATGGCGCTGGCCGGCGCGCTGCAGGCGCACTTCACCGGCTTCATCGCGCCGGACAATTATTTGCCGATCCTGACCTTCCAGGTCTGGGTGATGCTGATCGTCGGCGGCTCGGGCAGTAATCTTGGCGCCGTCATCGGCAGCATCCTGGTGTGGGCGATATGGGCCGGATCGGGCACGCTGACCAGCATCCTGTTCCCGCCGGAACAGCAGGCTCGCGCCGCCGCGCTGCAGATCGCCGCCATCGGCGTCATGCTCTGCGTCATCCTGCTGATCCGGCCGAACGGCCTGTTCGGCGACAGGCCGCGGCGGCGCCGCTTCAGCAAGCGGGCGAAGATCGCTGCGGGCGAGAGCAGTTCCGGCTCATGAATGCCGTGATCCGGCAGGAGGCACAAGGCGCTTCGCTCTGGCATGCCGTCAGCGGTAGCCGCCGCGAGCGGCCGGCGCTGCAAGGTGGGCTCAATGTCGACCTGGCCATTGTCGGCGGCGGCTTTTCCGGCCTTTCAACCGCGCTGCACGCCGCCGGGAAAGGCCTTTCCGTCGCCGTTCTCGAAGCCGAATTCATCGCCTGGGGCGCGACCGGCAGGAATGCGGGCTTCGTCGTACCAAACTTCGCCAAGATGGACCCGGTCGACATACTGGCCCATCTCGGACCTTCGCGCGGCGAAAGACTGATCGATTTCGCCGCCGGCAGCGCCGACCTGGTCTTCCGCCTGATCCGGCAGCACGGCATCGACTGCGACGCGGTGCAGAACGGGTGGATCCAGCCGGCGCATTCGCCAGCCGCCTTCGAGAAGGTCAAGTCACGTGCCGGGCAATGGGCACAGCTTGGCCGGCCGGCAGTCACACTGGATCGGCAGGAAGTCGAAGCACTGACGGGTGTGCCAGGCTATGTCGGTGGCTGGATGGATCGTTCTGGCGGCGTGCTCAATCCGGTCGCCTATGCACGCGGGCTCGCCGATGCGGCGGAGAAGGCCGGCGCGCGCATCTTCGAGCTGACGCGCGTCACCTCGGTTGATCGCATAGCCGATGGCTGGGTGCTGAAAACGCCGGCGGGATCGGTACGCGCCGCAAAGGTGTTGATCGCCACCAACGCCTATGGCTGGTCCCTCAATCCGTCATTGCAGCGAACCTATTTCCCGCTCAAGGTTTTCCAGATCGCCACGGCGCCGCTGCCGCCCGAAATCCGCGCGCGCCTCTTGCCCGGTGGGCAAGGTGTCGGCGACACCAGGCGCAATCTCTTCACCTTCCGCTTCGACGCCGATAACCGGCTGATCAGCGGCGGCATGCACATCCTTGGCACCGGTGCCGACACGCGCGTACCGCAGACGATCTGGCGAAGGCTTGGCCGACATCTCAATCTGCCCGACCTGCCGCCACTCGCCTATAGCTGGTCGGGAATGGCCGCGGTCGAACCGGATTTCCTGCCGCACCTAATCGACCTCGGCCCAGGCCTGATCGCCGGGCGCGCCTGCAACGGCCGCGGCATCGCCATGACCACGGCGATGGGCAAGGTTCTGGCGGACTGGGCCGCTGGAACCGAGGCCCGCGACCTGTCGCTGCCCTTTGCGCCGCCGGCGCCAATCCCGTTCCATGCCTTGCTGCGGCACGCGCCCAACATGCTGCTCGGCTGGAGCATGCTGCGCGATCGGCTGGACAGGACGAGCTAGGCCGACAGTAGCTTGGCAGCGTCAAGGTTTGCCGACAGCACGGCGGCCGCCATCGCGATGTCCTCTTCTATGAAGACCCGCACAGTGGGGCCGCTGCGTTGCTCCAGTGCGGCGACGATCTTGCGATGCGCGTCGTTGGAGTGCGGGATGTAGCGATCGGCCTGCATCAGCAGCTTGAGATAGGGTCCAACCCGCCCCCAGAGGTCGCGGATCATGTTCAACAGGATCGGCGCGCCGGCCTGCTGGTAGATGGCAAAGTGGAACGCTTCGTTCAGCGTCAGATAGGCCCGAGCGTCACCGGCCTCGATGGCACGCTGCATGCCGGCGAGCGTGGCCTGGATGTCAGCGAGCGCGCTCTCCGTCATCCTGGTCGCTGCCATCTCGCCCGCCAGTCCCTCGACGGCGATGCGGATGCGCGTCAGCTCCTCGAAGGCAGGCGCGGACAGCAACGGCACGATGACCGAGCGGTTGTTCTGCATCTCGAGCAGCCGCTCGGCGACAAGCCTCTGCAGCGCCTCGCGGATCGGTGTCGTCGAGATGCCGAAGGTCTCGGCGAGTTTGCGGATGACCAGCGTCTGCCCGGGGCTGAAGCCACCGGAAATCAATTCCTGCTTGAGCGAGCCATAGGCGCGGTCATTCAGGGTTTGATGTTCGAGCTTCAGCATGCGCGGCCCGCCCCGATCACCAGTTCGACAGGGCGCGATCGAGCGTCTCGGCCAGTTGCTCGGCATTGTCCCTGGCAAAGGGCAGTGGTGGCCTGATCTTCAGCACATTGCCGCGCGGGCCGCAGGACGAGATCAGCACGCCGTCCTCGCGCATGGTTTCGACGACCGCCGATGTCTTGGTGGCGGCCAGCGCCTCGTCACCGTCCGCCGTCAGCTCGACGCCGAAATAGAGGCCGTTGTGCCTGATATCGGCGACCGCGCCATGCCGGCTCTGCAGGGCGCGCAGCAGTTCACTCGTATAGGCGCCGACGTTGCGTGCATTCTCGATCAAACCTTCGCCCTCGATCACCTCAAGCACGGCGAGGCCGACGGCGGCCGCGACGGGATTGCCGCCGAAAGTGTTGAAATAACCGGTGTTCGAGCCGAACGAGGCGACAAGCTGCGGCCGCACCAGCACCGCACCCATCGGATGCCCGTCGCCGATCGGCTTGCCCATCGTGACGATGTCCGGCTCGATGCCATAATTGGCGAAGCCCCACATGCCCTGGCCGAGCCGGCCGAAGCCAGACTGGACCTCATCGGCAATGACGATGCCGCCGGCCTTTTTTACATTGTCGGCCGCCTCGCGCATTACCGCCGCATCCGGAAAGAAGATGCCGTCGCTGGAAAAGGCCGAATCGAGGAGCAGCGCCGCCGGCCGGACATTTCTTGCGCCCATGTCCTCAATGGCTGCTGCGACATTTTTCGCAAAATCATTCGCGGCCCGGCCATGGTCGCGGAACGTGTCCGGCGCTGTCACGGTGCGGTGCTGCGCGGGCACGCCCTTTGCCCCGACCGCCGCCGGCGACAGCTGCGCCGTTGCGATCGTGGCGCCGTGATAGGCGAAGTCGGTGATGATCACCCCGGTGCCGCCGCTGGAATGCTGGGCGATGCGGATGGCGAGGTCGTTGGCCTCGCTGCCGGTACAGGTGAACATGGCGTGACCGAGATGGGCCGGGACGGTGCCGAGGAGTTTTTCCGCGTAATCGAGGATGATTTCGCTGAGATAGCGTGTGTGGGTGTTGAGCGTGGCGGCCTGCCCCGACAGCGCCTCGACGACACGCGGATGGCAGTGGCCGACCGAGGCGACGTTGTTGTAGGCGTCGAGGAACTTGCGGCCCTGCGCATCGTAGAGCCACACACCGCTGCCATGCACAAGATGGATGGGGTTGCGATAGAAGGCGCGGTAGGTCGGCCCGAGCAGCCTGGCGCGGCGTTCGAGCAGCGCGCGCTCCGATGCCGCGTCGGCATTTGCAGGGTATAGCGAGGATTGGGACACGAGCATCTACTCCGGATTGGAATGGTCGAGAAAATAGCGGCGGGCATCAGCGGACGACAGGCCGTCCAGCCGTTCGAGTGAGGCCCAGACTTCGGTGGCGAGGCGCAGCACATAGTCGCGCTTGGCCGGGAAGCGCTCGGCCTGCCAGCTGGCGATGTTGACGATGAGCGCAAGGCGGGCACGGATCAGATCGAAGAGAATGCCGATCTCTTCCTCCTCCAGTGGCTGGACCGATTGATAGCCGGCGACAAAACGTGCTGCCGGCGCCAGCGGATGGCCTTCCGCCGGCCAGCGGTAGACGGCGCCGATGGCGAGGTCGCAGATCAGCGGCGAATGGATCATGTCGCCGAAATCGAGGATGCCGCTGACGACCTCCGGCCGCGACGCGTCCATCATCACATTGTAGGAGTTCATGTCGTTATGGACGATCTGCGCGCGCAGGGTCGGGATGACCGGCGCCGCATGCTGCTCGAAGGAGTCGATCGCGCGCTCGACCATCGCCCTCCGGTCCGGATCAGTGATGTGCGCCAGCATCGGCCGCGTCTTGGCGACCTTGCGGATATCCCAGAGCAGGTCGCTGCCGGCGGCCGGGTGGAAGAAACCGCGCAGCGCCCGGCCAAGGCGGGCGAGGAAGACGCCGAGATTGCGATCCTGCGCATCGGAAGTCGGCGAGCGCGACAGCAGCTGACCGGGCAGATAAGTCACCAGCCGGACGATGCGCGGTGCCGATCCACCAACACTGGCCGTAAATTGCGCTTCGCCCTCAAGGCTTTTGCGCACCGAGGGAACCGGCAAGGTGGGGTCGACTGCAAGGATGTGGTCGAGCGCCTTGTTCTGGAAATCGGTGAAGCCGGCCTCTTCCGCCGGATGGGAGATCTTTAGAACGAACTCACGCTCGCCGTCGGCCTGGATGTGGAAATTGTGGTCGCGTTCGCCAGGCAGCGGACGCGCGGTGCCGGTCAGCCCGTAGTGCCGGCGCAGGATGGCAAGCGCGTCGGTCGTCGAGACATGGGGCGCGTCCTCGGCGAGCGTTTCGCCGAAAGCATCGGGGACGGCTGCATTCATGGCTTGGCCTCGATAGGTTCGAGGCCGCACCAGTCGGCGATGAACAGCGCGATCGTCTGGGTGACCTTGCGCACCGAGTCGAGATCGACGGCCTCGTCATAGCCATGCGGCATGCGGCAGATCGGGCCGTAGACGATCGCCGGCGTGTCAGCATAGAGGCCGAAGAAGCGCGCATCAGTGGTCGCCGAGGTGACGTGCTCCGTCAGCGGCTCGCCCCACACGGCGGTGTGGCTGCGACGCAGCACCGCTTCCATCTCGTCGGCGCCTTCCAGCACATAGCCCTCGGCCATGAAGCCGTTGTAGGTCATCATCGGTGGGCGATTGGCCAGGAACGGATCGGCACGCGCCGCTTCGGCGATACAGGCCTCAAGCTCGGCCCTGGCGTCCTCGAGCTTCTGGCCGGGATAGGTAGCGACCCGCATCTCGAAGACACATCGCGCCGGAACGCTCGATGTCCATTCGCCGCCTTCGATCTTGCCGAGATTGAAGCGGATCGGGTGCGGGTGATCGTGAAAATGCCTGTCGTCGACCTTGCGCGCGTTCCAGACGATTTCGAGCTGCTTCAGCGCCTGGATGATGACGAACGCCTTTTCGATGGCATTGGCCCCGGCCGAGAATGCACCCGACGCATGCTGCGGATCGCCGTCAACCTCGACCCGGAACCAGATCGGCCCGACCTGCGCCCGCATCAGTCTCGGCTCCAGCGGTTCGGGAATGAAAGCGGCGTCGGCGCGGTAGCCACGCTGCAGGCAGGCGAGCGCGCCATTGCCGGTGCATTCTTCCTCGACCACCGACTGGAGATACACGTTCGCGGCAGGCTGATAGCCAAGGCTGCGCAATGCGGCCAGCGCATGGAGGCAGGCGGACAGGCCGGCCTTCATGTCGCCGGCGCCGCGGCCATGCATCCAGCCGTCCTGGACCACCGGATCGTAGGGATCGCGCACCCAGCGGTCGAGCGGTCCGGTCGGAACGACATCTATATGGCCGTTGAGGATCAGCGAGCGGCCGGTCGCGTTTCGCGGCGTATGCGTGGCAACGACATTGAAGGCGTCGTCATAAGAAACTGCCACGGGTGAAAAACCCGGCAGGTCGCGAATCGCATCGACATCGACGCGCCACATGTCGACGGCATAGCCGTCAGCCTCGTAGGCAGCCGCCATGAACGATTGTGCGGCATGTTCCTCACCACGCTGCGAAGGAAAACGCACGAGGTCTTGCAGAAACGCTACCTGCCGCGCGAAGCCGCCATCGACCGCGCTGAGAATGGCCTCGTCCGCAATCCGCTCAGGCATTATGTTTCACTTTCATCTGAATGGTGTATCATATCTCATATGCCATTTCTGTGAAATGCAAGAGGCATACGCGCCAAACTTTCAGTCCAGGACTTGCCGTTCAATGCTGCCATGGTCTGGGGAGTTGGCATCGGATGCAGCAAGCCGATACTGCTATCTCTGGAAGACATGACGAGGAATGCGTTGATCACCGAAGACACGATGCCGGCCGAAATCACCGATCTCGCCATTGGCTACCATCGCCTGCCGGCGGGCAAGCTTGCCAATGCGGTGACGTGGATGGAGGCGCGCTCGCCGCAGCCCGATCTCGCGCACCCCTTGGCCATGACACGGATCACGCCCCCCGACTGCGCTTCCTACCGGGCGATTTTCCTAGAGATCGGCGCGCCCTGGCTTTGGGACCGTGTTTCCGAAATGTCCGATGCCGAAATCACCGAGCATTTCGCCGACCCGCGCCAGCATCTCTACTACGGCTACGATGAAAGCGGCGCTCATCTCGGCATGGTCGAATTCTTCGTCGCCGACAGCAGAGAAATCGAGATCACCTATTTCGGCCTATTCCCGTCCCTGACCGGCAGAGGTTTCGGTAAGCGGCTGATGGCCGGTGCGCTGGATCTCGCATGGCGTCTCGATCCGAGCCGCATCTGGCTGCACACAAGCAGCTTCGATCATCACAGCGTCATCGGGTTCTACAGTGCCTGCGGGTTCGTGCCCTTCGCGACCGGGTTTGAGATTGTCGACGATCCCCGGATCAAGGGAACCTTGCCGCGCGATGCCGCACCGCAGATTCCGCTGATCGAAGCGGAGTGGAGCGACTGCAGCAGTAGCAAGGGAGTCCCGTCCTCCCCGGAGAACCGGCAGGTTGCACGGACCTAGATGAGAACAGCTCCGCAATCCGTCAGCCAAGCGTCGCCGCACCATCGCCGATGGGTGCGCCGCGAGACCATCCTGTCGACGCTGGAGCGCCACATCGACACGCGGATCGTGCTGTTCGCCGCGCCCGCCGGCTTCGGCAAATCGACGACAATGGCGCAATGGGCCACGGAGGTCGCGCGCCACGGCCGGCTGACCGCATGGCTATCCTGCGAGGCAACCGACAATGACGAGGGCGCCTTCCTGTCGCATCTGGTGGGCGCGCTCCGCCATCTCGTCCAGAGCCCAGCGGAACTCGACCTTGCCTTCCAGTCCAGCCCGATCCCCCAGCTCGATGTCATGCTCGCGGCACTGGTCACGGGCCTTGCAGCGCGCGAAGCTGACATCACGCTGTTCTTCGACGACTACCACGCTGTCGAGGCGACGGCGGTGAAGCGGTTCATGGAGCGCCTGACCCGGCAGGCGCCGGCAAACGTCGCCTTCGTCATCGGCTCGCGCAGCCTGCCCGATCTGCAACTCGGCAAGCTCAGGGTGCTGGGCGACATCTTCGAAATCGGCCCCGACGATCTGCGTTTCGCCTCGTCCGAGGCCGAGGCTTTCTTCAACGAGAAGCTGGGCCTGAGCGTCAGCAGCGGCACAGTGGAGACCTTGTGCTCGCGTACCGAAGGATGGGCCGCCGGCCTGCAGCTCGCCTCGCTCTCGCTGAGTGCCGCACACGCACCCGAAACCGTCATCGGCAATTTTACAGGCGCCAACCGCAACGTCGCCGACTTCCTGATGGGCGAAGTGTTTCTGGAGCTGCCGCCGGCAATCGCAAAATTCCTGCTCTACAGTTCGATCTTCGAACGCTTCAGCGCCGAAGCCTGCCGGGCGGTGATGCGCGCGGCGGATGCCGAGGCGGCGATTACCGAGATCGAGACGCGCAACCTGTTCCTGGTGCCGCTCGATGAAGAGCGACGCTGGTTCCGCTACCATCATCTGTTCCGCGATTTCCTCAGCCGCGAAATGGAACGGCGCGAACCGGAGATGATCGCGCCGCTGCATCTGGCGGCCGCCGAATGGTTCGGCGAACGCAAGATGCTGACCGAGGCGATCGGGTACGCGCTGGCCGCCGGCGACCAGGCACGCGCGGCGGTATTCGTCGAAAACAACGCGCTCGACCTCATCGCCCAGTGCCAGCTTCTCTACGTGCGCCAGCTGCTCGCGCTGCTGCCTAGGAAACTGATCGACCAGCGCATCCGGCTGCAACTGGTGGTGCTTTGGCTGGCGGTGCACAGCAGCCAACCCGAGATTGCCCAGCAGACGCTGAGCAATGCGCGCAAGCTGGTCGAGACCGGACCGACTGACAGCAATGACCCAGGCACCATGACCGGCACAACGATCGAGGCCGAACTGGTGGTTCTCGCCGCTGCCGTCCACAGCACGCTGGAGCAGTTCGATCAGGCGCGCGACACAGCACTTGCGGCCCTGCGCGTCATCTCACCCGATGCCTGGTTCATGGAAGGCGCGACCGCCAATGTCATCGGCTACAACCTCTATGCGCTGGGTGACCTCGAAGGTGCCCGCGCCGCGATCGATGCGGCGCGACGGGCGCATGAGCGAAGCGGCAGCCTGCTCGGCGTCACCATTGCCAATTGCTACATGGCCGTTGTCGAGCGTTCGGCGGGCCGCTTGCCCGCCGCCGAGCGGCTGCTGCGCAACGCCATCATCGAGGCCAGGGCGCGGATCGGTGCTAATTCCTATGCCGAGGCCTTGGCCGGAACGCTGCTAGCCGAGCTCGCCTACGAGACCAATGCGTCGGGCGAAGCGCTGACCCTGGTCGAGAATCTCGGCCCGCAGATCGAGGGCGCGGCGGTCATCGTCTATCCCCTTGCCAGCGTGCCGACCTATGCCCGTGTGCTGCAGCTGACCGGTCGCACCGAAGCCGCACTGGACATGCTGGAGCGCGTCTATCAACGCGTGCGCGGCACGGTGTATCGCCGCCTGGCATCGATGATCATGCATGACCGCGTACGTGTGCTGCTCGACCAGAACCGCAATGCCGAGGCGCGCGCGCTGCTGGCCGAGCATCGCGGCGAAGAGACCGAGACTTCGACGGTCATCACCACCGCAAACGAGTTCGAGTTCTTTGCCGAGGGCCGTTTGCTGACGGCGGAAAAATCCTATGCCGATGCAGCGGGGGTTTTCGACGCGCTTCTGGAGCGCACGAGAACTAGCGGGCGCATGCGTCGCCATATATTGGCGCTGATCCTGCGAGCCAAAGCGGCCAGCGCTGCCCACGACCAACGCGAGGCAGACCGCAATCTCCTCGATGCGTTGCGTCTCGCCCAACCTTCCGGCTTCATCCGTTCCTTCGTCGACGAGGGAAGGTCTGTCGTCGAAGGGTTGATGCGGCTGCGTGCTGCCCAGGCGAAGACCGACCCCGCGCTGTCAGCCTATGCCACGCGCATCATCGATGCAGCGCAGGCGATGCCCGTGGCGGCGCGCAAGCTGGCCGCACCAGCCGCTGAGAAGGAACAGCTCACCCAGCGCGAGGCCGAACTGCTGCGCTATCTCACTGAGGGCATGTCCAATCGCGATATCGCCTTGGCGCTGTCGGTGAGCGAAACCACGGTGAAATGGCACCTGAAGAACATTTTCGGCAAGCTTGCGGTATCCAACCGGGTGCAGGCGGTGCGCGCCGCGCAAGGGTCAGCAGGCGCCTATACCCCTCCGAAAGGAGGGGCATAGATACAGGCGCAGCCCCTCTTTCGGGTCGGGCCACATGATCGTTAGCCTGCTAGCGTCACCTGGTTTTTAGAGGACGCTGCGAATGGCGACAGGCTACGTTTTTCACGAACAGCTGATGTGGCATGACACCGGCTCCAGCGCCGACATGATGCCTCCCGGCCGTTTCGTGGAACCCGGCCGCCATCTGGAATCCCCTGGCTCGAAGCGGCGGCTGAACAACCTCATCCAGGTCAGCGGCCTGTCGCGCCATCTCGTCCCGATTATCCCCGAGCCGGTCTCGGTCGAGGACCTGTTGCGCGTCCACACGCAACGTCACGTTGACGACATCAGGATGCTCAGCGAGCGCGGCTCCGGTTTCGCCGGGCCGCAGGCGCCAATCGGCCTCAACAGCTTCGACATCGCGCTGCTGTCTGCCGGCACCACCTATGCCGCGATGCGCGCCGTGCTGACCGGACGCGTCGACAATGCCTATGCGCTGGCGCGGCCGCCGGGGCACCATGCCGAGCCTGATCAGGCGATGGGCAACTGCCTGTTCTCCAACATCGGCGTCGCTGTCCGCCGGCTGCAGCATGAAGGCCTGCTTGGCCGCGCCGCAGTGGTCGACTGGGATGTGCACCACGGCAACGGCACCGAGACGGTGTTCTATTCCGACCCGTCGGTGCTGACCATTTCCTTGCATCAGGACAATCTCTACCCGACCGGGCGCGGTGCGCTGGCCGACAACGGCAAAGATGCCGGCGAAGGCTACAACATAAACATACCGCTGCCGGCGGGCAGCGGCACCGGCGCCTATGAAGCGACTTTCGACCGTGTCGTCGCGCCGGCGCTGCGTGCCTACAGACCGGACCTCGTCATCGTCGCGTCCGGCTTCGATGCGTCCGGCTTTGATCCGCTCGGCCGCATGATGCTCAACAGCGAATGCTTCAGGCGGCTCGCCGCGCGCATGGTGGCGCTGGCCGCCGAAACTTCGCAAGGGCGCCTGATGATGACCCATGAGGGCGGCTACTCCGAGGGCTATGTGCCGTTCTGCGGCCATGCCGTCATCGAGACTCTGGCCAACCATCGCACCGAAGTGGTCGACCCGTTGTCGGAGCATATCGACGAATGGGCGGGGCAGGATCTGCAGTCGCATCAGGCCGCGGCGATCGATGCCGCCGAAGGCCTGCTCGCCGGCCTGCGCCAACGTCTCGCCAGTGCGGCCTGACGCGATGGATTTTCTCATCACCACGCTGCTCAATGCGCTGACGCTGATCAGTATCCTGATGCTGGTCGGGCTCGGGCTGGCGATCAGCTTCGGGCTGATGAACGTGACCAATTTGGCGCATGGCGAGTTCGTCACCGTCGGCGCTTTCGCGGTTTATTTCGTCCAGAGCGTGGGCGGCTCGTTCTGGCTGGGCCTGGCGGCGGCGCCCGTTGCCGGCGCGGTGGTCGGCTGTATCCTCGAGTTCGCCATCATCCGCCATCTCTATTCCAGGCCGGTCTCGACCGTGCTTGCCACCTGGGGCGTCAGCCTGATCCTGCAGCAAGGGCTGGAACTGATCTTCGGGCTCGGCGCCAAGCCGGTGACGCCGCCGATCGAGGGCACGCTCGATCTTTTCTTTACCGTCTATCCGGCCTACCGGCTGATCCTGATCGGCATTGCCATGCTGACCTTGCTCGGCGTCATCCTGTTGATCAGCCGGACGCCCTTCGGTCTCGACATCCGCACCGTCATCCAGAACCGCGAGATGGCCGAAGGCGTCGGCATCAATACCCGGCGCACCTACGCCATCGCCTTCACCTTCGGCGCGGCAATCGCCGGCCTTGCCGGCGGACTGGTCGCACCGCTGGCAATCGTGCTGCCGCAGATGGGGGTGAACTATCTCGCCAACGCCTTCTTCGTCGTCATCGTCGGTGGTGTCGGCTCGATCGGCGGCCTTGTCGCCGGCAGCGTCTTCGTCGGCGGACTGACCAGCATCCTCAACTATCAGATTTCGCCGTCGCTGGCGCAGGCGATCGTGCTGCTGGCTGCCATCGTCGCTGTCCGTCTGCGGCCCAACGGCCTGTTCAACGGAGCGTCGCGATGATCGCCCGCGACCGCAACTGGCTGATGATCTTTGCCGTCTGCGTGGCGCTCGCGATCATCTATCCGTTCTTTGCCGGCGGCTATCAGTTGACGGTGATCCGCGACGCGCTGATCTTCGGCCTGTTCGCGGCGAGCCTCGACTTCTTCTGGGGCCGCACCGGAATCCTGTGTTTCGGCCACGCCGCCTTCTTCGGCATCGGCGGCTACATCATGGCGCTGGTTACGCTCAATGATGCCATCCCCTTCGGAAGCCTGCTTGGCATCATCGGTGCGGTGGCGGGTGCGGCCTTCGTCGCCGCCATCATCGGCTACTTCCTGTTCTTCGGCGGCATTCGTGGCAGCTATTTCACCATCGTCACGCTGGCCATGGGCGTCATCTGCCAGCAGGCCGCGGTTTCCTGGAGTTCGGTCACCGGCGGCGACAGCGGCCTGATCGGCATTCCGCCGATCGAGTTCGATCTTGGCGGCCTGCATGTCGATCTGAGCCAGGATCTGCCCTCCTATATCTTCGTCTCGGCTATCGTCGCCGTGACGGTGGTGGCGCTGTGGTCGATCAGCCGCGGCCGCTGGGGCACGGTGCTGACCGCAATCCAGGACAATGAAGTCCGGGCGGCCGCGCTCGGCCACAATGCGCCGTTGCGGCTGCTCGTTACTTTCGTCTTGTCGGCGGCGATCGCCGGACTTGCCGGCGCGCTCTATGTCTGCATGGCAGGACTGGTGGCGCCCGACCTGTCCGGACTGCTCCTGTCGACGGAGGTGATCGTCTGGGTGGCGGTCGGCGGGCGCGGCACGCTGCTTGGGCCAGTACTGGGCGCCATCTTCATTCAGCGCGCGCAGCAGACGATCAGCAGCTTCAACCCGAGCCTGTGGCCCCTTCTGCTCGGCTGTGTCTTCGTCATCATCGTCTTCGTCCTGCCGGATGGCATCCTGTCGATCTACGCGCGGCTGAAAGGCCTGTTCAAGGGCGGGAGGCGCGCGCAATGAGCGACATCCTGCTGCAGGCCGAGAACGTCGGTATCCGCTTTGGCGGGCTGCAGGCGCTGGAGGCTCTGAACCTCACGGTGCGCGACAAGGAACTCTGCTGCATCATCGGGCCGAACGGCGCTGGCAAGAGCACCTTCCTCAACGTGCTGACCGGCACGCTGCGTCCGACCAGCGGCAGCGTGCGCTTCCTCGGCCACGACATAGCCGGCTTGCCGCTGCATCGCATCGCCCGGCTCGGCATTGCCCGCAAGTTCCAGATCCCCTCTGTCTTCCCGAGCCTCTCGGTGGAGGATAATCTCAAGGTCGCGCGCTGGGGGGCGCCTTCGCCTGCGCGCCCGGTTGGCGAACTCTTGGAGCTGGTCGCGCTGACCAACCGCGCCGCCACGTTGGCCGGCGAACTCGCGCATGGCCAGAAGCAATGGCTGGAGATCGGCATGGCGTTGGCGATAGAGCCGCGCCTGCTGTTGCTCGATGAACCCACTGCCGGCATGACGCCGCAGGAGACGCTGGCGACGGCGCAGATGCTGCTGCGACTCAAAGGTGAATTCTCGATCGTTGCCGTCGAGCACGACATCCGCTTCGTGCGGGCGCTGAACTGCGAGACGTTGGTGCTGCATCAGGGACGCCGGCTGCGCAGCGGTCCTTTCCATGACATCGAGACCGACGAGATGGTCCGCGATGTCTATCTGGGGAGGCGCTGATCATGCTGCGAACAATGGCGGTGTCGGCCGGCTACGGTCTGCTCCCCGTGCTGAACGGCATCGACCTCAGCGTCGCGCTGGGCGAAGTCGTGGGCTTGCTCGGCCGTAACGGCGCAGGCAAGACAACGCTGCTGCGCGTCATCTCCGGCGGCTTGCGGGCAAGCGGCGGGGTGGTGGTTCTCGGAGACAAGGATCTCACCAACGCGCCGGCTTTCCGCCGTGCGCGCGCAGGCATCGCGCATGTGCCGCAGGGGCGCGGGATCTTTAACCAGCTGACGGTGCGGCAAAACCTGGAGGTCGGCACCCGCGCTGCCAAGGACCGTGGCGACGGCGGCATTCCGGCCGACATCTTCGGCTATTTTCCAATCCTGCGCGAACGCGAAGCGCAGGTCGCCGGCACGCTTTCGGGCGGCCAGCAGCAAATGCTGGCGATCGGCCGCGCGCTCTGCGGCCTGCCCTCGGTGCTGCTGCTCGACGAGCCCTCGGAAGGCATCCAGCCGAACATCGTGCAGTCGATCGCCGAACTGGTGCCGCGCATCGCCCGCGAGCGCGGCATCGCGATCATTCTTGTCGAGCAGAATCTCGATCTCGTTCTCAAGGCATCGGACCGCTGCCTGGTGATGGAGAAGGGCAGGATCGTCCACGAAGGTGCGCCTGAGACCTTCGCCGACGAGACCCTGCTGAAGGACCTGTTGGCTTTGTAAGGCGTGCATGGGGCGCGCCTGGGACTGGAAGGGAACACAACAATGATAAGCAGAAGAACTGTCTTGAAATCGGGCGGCGCTGCCGCCGCCTTCGCCATAGTCGGCGCGCCGTCGATCCTGCGCGCCGCCGACACCGTCAAGGTCGGCCTGTCGATCCCGATCACCGGACTGCAGGCGATCCTCGGCGAGACGTTGCTCAATTGCTACAAGCTCGCCGCCGCCGAACTCAACGCCGCCAACGGCATTGGCGGGCGCCAGGTCGAACTCATCATCGAGGACAACCAGACCACGACCAAGGGCTCCATCGACAAGGCGCGCAAGCTCATCAACGAAGACAAGGTCGACGTGATCATGGGCACGATCATTTCGCCTGAGCGCAGCGCCACGCTGTCGGTCACCTCGAAGGCCAAGAAGCTGTTCTTCTACCCGACCAATTTCGAAGGCGGCGAATGCAACCGCTACTTCGTCGCCACCGGCCCGATCCCGATGCAGCAGGTCGACCCGATGATGCCATGGGTGGCAGAGAACCTCGGCAAGACGATCTATGTCATGGCTTCGGACTATGCCTGGCCGCAGAAGATGACCGAGGCGATCACGGCGGCCTATGAGAAGGCCGGCGGCAAGATCATCGGCGCCGATTACTATCCGTTCGGGACCACAGATTTCGGCCCGGCCTTCCAGAAGATCAAGTCGCTGAAGCCCGATGTCGTCTGGTCGATGGTGGTCGGCAACGACGCCGTCACCCAGCTCAAGCAGTATCGCAGCTTCGACATCAAGCAGCCGCTGATCGCCCCGCTCGACGAGGTCTTCAACAAGGACGCGCTGCCGCCCGGCGTTGCGGCCGGCACCTATGCGCCGCAGCCCTACTGGATGGCGCTGGACAATCCGGTCAACAAAAAGTTCATCTCCAGCTTCCGTGAGAAATTCGGCCAGGAGAAGATGGTCAACGGCATCGGGGAGGCCGGCTACAACGGCCTGCATCTCTACGCGCTGGCCGCGGAGAAGGCGGGATCGCTGAAGGACGACGATGTATTGGCCGCGCTGCCGTCGATCGAGTTCGACGCACCGCAAGGCAAGATCCGCGTCGACGCCACCAACAACCACACACTCTGCCATTCCTATGTAGGCAAGGCGGCGGCCGACGGCATCGGCTACGAGATCGCTAAGGATTTCGGCACCATCGCGCCGGTAACGCCTTACTGCAAGGTGTAGGGTCTTCCGCCCAAGCAATCCTGACGGCGGCTTTGTCGCTGCCGTCAGGGCGTCTGCGGCGCAGGCAGACGCTCGCGCAATTCGTCGACGAGCACCCTGGTGTTTTCGGAATAGTCGATAGGCACAACGACGAGATGCACGCCGCCGCCGGTGAAGGCCTGTTCCAGCGCCGGCCGCAAGTCGGCGATCTCTGCAACCCTGGTTCCCTTGGCGCCATAAGCCTCGGCATACTTGACGAAATCGGGATTTCCGAAGGTCATGCCGAAATCCGGAAATTCGTCAACCGCCTGCTTCCAGCGGATCATGCCATAGGCATGGTCCTCGAGCAGCAGGACGACGAGGTTGAGCTTGAGCCTGACGGCGGTCTCCAATTCCTGGCTGTTCATCATGAAGCCGCCATCGCCGCAGATGGCCATGACACGGCGCTGCGGATAGAGCAGTGCCGCCATCATCGCCGACGGCAAGCCCGCGCCCATGGTGGCCAGCGCATTGTCGAGCAGGATCGTGTTTGCCATGCGCGTCCGGTAGTTGCGCGCGAACCAGATCTTGTACATGCCGTTGTCGAGGGCGAGGATCCCGTCGGCCGGCATCACGGCGCGCACGTCGTGCACGATGCGCTGCGGCGTGAAGCGATCTTCGGTGGCCCGCGCGGCGATCCGGCTCAGAATGCCTTCCCGCAGCGGCAGCAGGACCTGCGCGTTGGGGATCTTGCCCTCGATGCGGTCGGCCAGCAGCGCCAGCGAAGGGCCGAGGTCGCCGACGATTTCGGCTTGCGGGAAATAGACCTGCTCGACATCGGCTGATTGGTAGCCGACATGAATGACCTTCGGCCCCTTCGCCCCCATGATGAAGGGCGGCTTCTCCACGGTGTCGTGACCGATGGTGATGATCAGATCGGCCTGCTCGATGGCCTCGTGCACGTAGTCGCGCTCCGAAAGGGCTGCCGTTCCCATATAGAGCTCCGTGCCGCCGGGCACGGTGCCCTTGCCCATCTGCGTGGTGAAATAGGGAATTTGCGTCCGCAGCACGAACTGCGCGACGTCGGGGGTCACGCGCGGTCGCGACGCCGCCGCGCCGAACATCAGCAGCGGGCGCCTGGCTTCCAGGATCATACGGGCGGCGCGATCAAGCGCGCCTGGACTGGCCAGCGGCAGTTCGACCGGGTGCGTCGGCACCAGCGCGATCGGTTCGCACTCGGCCGCCGCAATGTCTTCCGGCAGTTCCAGATGTACGGGACCGGGACGCTCTTCCTGGGCGACACGGAAAGCTTCGCGCACCAGCGAGGGGATCATCTTCGGCGAGACGATCTGGCGCGACAGCTTGGTCAGCGGCTTCATCGCCGCGACGATGTCGACGATCTGAAAGCGCGCCTGCCGGGATGACAGGATGCCCTTCTGGCCGGTGATCATGATCATCGGCATCGCGCCGAGCAGCGCATAGGCCGAACCGGTCGAAAGGTTGAGCGCGCCTGGGCCAAGCGTGGTGATACACACACCCGGCTTGCCGGTAAGCCTGCCATAGGTGGCGGCCATGAAAGCGGCTGCCTGCTCGTGACGGGTCAGGATCAACTGGATCGAGGAGCGGCGGATGGATTCGACGATATCGAGATTTTCTTCGCCCGGAATGCCGAAAATCCGTTCGACCCCTTCGTTCTCGAGGGCCGCGACGAACAGATCCGAACCTTTGGTCATAAACTGTCTCTCCCGCAACATTCCGTCGGCCCCCCTTCATATGGCATCGGAATGCGACGCCTCAAAGAGGCATCTTCGGCCGCGGGTCAGAGGCGCGTGTTGCAACTCGCCGCTTTCGGCGAAGCGAAAAGTTCCTTCGGCGCAGACCATTGGCTGACGGTCGCGCCGCGCGTGCCGGTGATCAGCGAGCGCAGTTCCGACAGATAGGTCTGCACGAAGAACGAGGTCTGGCTTTCCAGCGGCGTATAGGGCCCCGGCCGGTAGGCGCGCGACATGATGCCGTCGGCATTGTCTTCGGTGATCTTCTTGTCCTGCACCGTGGTGATGTCCCACATCCAGCTGATCGCATCGGCGTCGACGTCGTTATCGGCATCCTTGTCGACGAGCCAAGTCAGGATGACGTCTGTTTCCATGGCGTTGCGCGGTATCATCTGGAACAGCGTGACATAGTCATTGGCAGCACTTGCAAACGACAGGCGTCCGAGGCGAAAGCCGCTTTCGCCGCCATCATAGGCACGACGACCACCCATCAGGCACGAGACCCCCTCGCCCGTATTGGACAGCGTGTTACGGCCGGAGCCGATCGGCTTGCGGTGCATGGCGAACGGCATCGTGTCCAGGTCGCCAGCCTGCCACGCGCCCTTGTGGAACTCGGCATCGCCGATGACGCTGTGCCAGGCCTCGATTTCGTTCTGCCACTCGACCGCCTTGTCGGCATCGCGGGTCGCGGTCACTTTGACATGACCGTTGACGCGGTAATATTCGGGGTGAGCCGGACGGCAGTGATAGCATTCAAGGAAGTTCTCGAGCACCAGCTTCCAGTTCGCCTTGGTCAGGTAATTCCTGCGCGCAACGATGCGTGCGCGGTCGAGGCCGTTCTCGCGCAAGCCACCGGTCAGCCCGTCCGCGACAGGCTGGATGTCGGGCAACGACTTGGCATCGAGGCCGCAGAATACCAGGCCGCCGAAACTCTTGCAGGGCACCCGGTGCAGGCCGAGCGTTTCCGGATCGGCGCTTGTAGGAAGGTCCTGCCGCGACTGCAATTTGCCGGTCAGCCTGAACGACCAGGCATGATATGGGCAGACCAGAAGCTTGCCGCGACCATCCTTGGCGCAGAGCCGCGAGCCGCGATGGGTGCAGACATTGTAGTAGGCCGCGATGTCCTCCTCGCCATCGCCGAAGCGCACGACGATGATCTCTTCGTCGAACAGCTGGCGCACGATGTAGCGGCCCTTTTCAGGGACCTCGCTGGCATGGGCGACAAGCATCCATTGGCGCGGAAACCACAAGTCACGTTCCAGCGCGAAGATCGTAGGGTCGGCATAAAAGGCCTGTTCCAGCGACCAGTCCGGACGTTGCCGGTCGATCAGCCTGACGGTCTCGCTTCTGTCGATAGGCTGGCTGTTCGGTGTATAGGCCTGCACTGCAACACCTTTCTGCTCGCTGGCGTTAGGATGACGTTTCGATAGGAATGTGCGATGCGGAAAGGCTTGCGGCAAACACAGAAATGATAGACCTTCATATCGAAAAGGCATGAAGGCAGGTTTGGATTGTGAAAACCCTCAAGACATCGCTTCCCCTGCTGAACGCCATGGTCGTCTTCGAGGCTGCCGCCAGGCATGGCGGGCTGACGTTGGCCGCTCAGGAGCTGAACATCGCCCAATCGGCGGTCAGCAGGCACGTCGCCAATCTCGAGCGCCAGCTGTCGGTCGAGCTGTTCGCGCGCAAAGGCAACCGCGTCGCCGTCACCGGGGCCGGCAACACGCTAGCCGAAGCGATCCGCGAGGGTCTCGGCACCATCAGGCAAGCGGTCGAGGATTTGACCGCGCACGACAGCGATACATTCGTGGTCGGCTGCAGCCACGACTTCGCGCAGGCATGGCTGATGCCGCGCTTCGGCCTCATCACATCGCAGGTTGCCGATGGCCGGGTGCTGCTGCAGACATCCACCGACTACAGGGATTTCGACCAGCCTGAAGTGGCGCTGTCGATCCGCTTCGGCGAAGCCGGGCAATGGTCCGAATTCGTGACCGAAAAACTGCTCGACGGTGAATGGTTCCCGGTCTGCGCACCGGCGTTCCTGGCGCGTTATCCGGCGCTCGCCTCGGAAGACCCAGAGGCTTTCATAGCAGTGCCGCTGCTGCATCAGGTGACGCCGCCGGGCGCGATCGACAGCTGGCAATCGTGGATCGGAACCGACCGGAAACTCGATGGACCTCGGTTCACGGGCTACATGTCGATGATCCACGAAACCATCGCCGGGCGCGGCGCCGCGCTCGCCTGGGCCGGGTTTGCCGACGAGCATCTGCGCCGCGGCCAGCTCGTCCGGCTGACGAAGACCTCGCGTCGTCACGCCGGCTCCTTCCACATCGTCACGAGGAAGAATGCCGGCCCGGTGGTCAGGGCGGTGGCGCAGGCGCTGCTCGGCAGCGTCGACGACTGCTGACATCAAGCCTCGCGGCCAAATCGCGACGCCTCATGACGCGCGCCCCAGGCCGGCATGGCGGCCTCGATCTCTGCTTCCGACTTGAAGGCATCGGAGGCGTAGCGATCGACACGGAACCGCTCCGCGGAAACGAATGGGGTCTGCCCGAGGACCAGTTCGCAGGAGAGCCGGCCAAGACCCGGCCCATGGGTGACGCCGCTCTCATTATCGCCGCCGACGACCACGATATTGTCGCTGCCGGGGACCTTGCCGACGATAAGACCGTTGTCGGGCGTGTAGCACGGCACACCTTGCGCCCAACTCGCGATCGTCGAACCGCGCAGCGGCGGGAACACCGTCTGCAGCTCGGCAAGCTCCTGCTCGAATGTCTCCTGCATCAGTTCGAGATTGTGCGGTTGGCCGGGTTCGATTTCGCTGTCATTTGTTTTGTACAGGGGTTTGTAGTGCCGGCCGGTTCCCCACATGACGGCCCCGAATGTCTCGCGCAGCCACAGCCGCAATTCGCGGCACTGGACGGTGGGGATGGTCGACGGCAGCCCGCGATCATCGGTGACGATGCGTGTCGCGACGACCCGCAGCAGCGGCAACTTCCAGCCGAGGCCCGATATGATCTGGTTGTCCCATGCGCCAGCGGCAACGATCACGCCGTCAGCCTCAAGGCTGCCCTGATCGGTCTCGATCGCCACCCGGTCGTCGGCATCATGGACGGCCGTCACGCGTGTGTTGCTGCGGAATACGCCGCCCAGCTCGCTGATCTGGCCGGTCAGCACACCCATTGCCAGCTTGGTGTCGAGCTGGATGCCATGCGGATTGTAGGCCGCCGAATGGACCCGCGCCGGATCGATGAGACCTTGCATCTTCTGGCCGATCTGCGCGGCGTTCAGATCCTGCATTTCCGCCGGGGCATAGGAAGAGTCCAGCACCGGGCGGACAAAACGCTCGCGCCCGTCCTCGGTCAGCGCCATGATCAAGGTGCCGTTCGGCCGATAGCCGATCTCGACGCCGACCTCGTGCAGCCGGCGATAGAAATCGAGGCCATATTGCTGCAGCTGAAGACCCTCTTCGCCAAGCGGAATCATGCCGGCGGACCAATGCGAGACAAATCCCGCGCCGGCGCTGGTGGTCGCGGCACCCGGCTGACCCGCATCGATGACCGTCACCCGGCGCACGCCGGACCGCAGCAGATGGAAAGCCGCGCTGCAGCCGATGATGCCGCCGCCGATTACCGCGATGTGCCTGCTATCGCTCCCGCCATGGCTTCCGTTTGAACTCATCTTTGTTCTCCCTTTTGCCGATGGTCCGATCGGAGCGACATGCAGCGACGGCGACCATACAGGCCCGTTCGGAGCTGTATAGACACATGTGTCTGTGGCCTGATACTTGATGCGTACTGCATCTGGATCACACGTCCGGAACGCCGCTTGATCCGGCCTTCCGTCGTGTTGGCGTTGCCAAGAGAGTGAGAAAAAAGTGAGCGTTTCGACTGCCGCCAAGGCCATTTTCGACAGTGAAATCATATGGGACGCGCATTCCGGCTTCATGCCGGACCCGGCTGCGGACCTGAACAATCTGCAGATCTGGCGCGACGCCGGCATCGACTATCTGTCGATTGATGTCGGCTTCGACCTGTTGCCCTGGGAGCAGACAGTGCGGACGCTCGCAAATTTCCGCCACTGGATCCTTGCCAATCCCGAGCACTACACGCTGGTCTCCTCGGTAGAGGAAATCCGCAAGGCAAAGCTTGAGGGCAAACTGGCAATCACCTTCGACGTCGAGGGCATGAACGCGCTCGACGGCCGCATCGAAATGGTGGAGTTCTATCACCATCTGGGTGTGCGCCAGATCTTGTTTGCCTACAACAGGAACAACCTCGCCGGCGGCGGTTGCCACGATGTCGAGACCAGCCTGACGGCGTTCGGCCGCCAGGTCATCGACGAGATGAACCGTCTCGGCATGTTCGTCGACGTCACCCACACCGGCTATCGCACCTCGATGGAGGTGATGGAATATTCCAACCGGCCGGTGATCTTCTCGCACTCCAACGCCAAGGCCTTGTGCGGCCATGGCCGCAACATCACCGACGAGCAGATAAAGGCCTGCGCGCGCACCGGCGGCATCGTCGCGATCGTCGGGCTCAATCGTTTCCTGGGAGAGGGACGCACGGACTCGGACAGGTTGGCCGACCACATCGAATATCTTGTCGATCTGGCTGGCCCAGATCATGTCGGCATCGGGCTGGACTACGCCTTCCCCGTCGACATCAAAGGCATCGACCGTATCATTTCCGACAACCCGCAATTCTGGCCCAGGAGCGAGTATCCGGAAGGGGCGACGACCTACGCGGCTCCCGGCCAGATGAGCGAACTGACCGATGTGCTTCTGCGCCGCGGCCAGTCCGAGCAGACCGTGCGCAACGTCCTGGGCGGCAATTTCGTGCGCCTGGCGGCCGAAATCTGGAAGTGATCGGCCGCGGAGAGGCGCATGTCCGCTACAGCTCTTGATCCAGGCCCCACCGAATGGCGGGCCAAGCCGCGCCGTGTGGGCGATCACATTTAGCCCGCGTAGGGCCCAAGCCGACGCGCTGGCGCGGTCGGAACAGATGTCGATATTTCCCGCAAGATCGTCCGTATTCAAGATTCGGACATGCCGGCAAAATTTTCGCTAGACATACATGTCTATTATTAGCAGTTTTAGCTGACAGACACATTCGGCCCGGCTTGGAGAATGGCCAACGGCCGGAAACAAGACAACGAAAACAGCAGAGGGGTAGAGCATGTCCATTCTAGCCGACACCAGGGTTTCGCGCCGCAGCCTGCTCGCCGGAGCCGGCGCTTTCGGCCTCGCCTCAATGGTCAATCCAAAAGTTTCCTGGTCGAGCGACGGGCCGATCCTCAAGGTGCGCTCCTACGCCGACATCCAGACGCTCGACCCTTGCTTCCGGCTGGCGGCACCCGAAGGCGACATCACCAGCGTCATCTTCGCCGGCCTCGTCGTCACCACGCCGGGCGACAGCTGGGGCTGGCGGCCGATGGCGGCGGAGACGATCAAGCAGCTCGATCCGCTGACCGTCGCCTTCCAGCTGCGCGACAATATCGGCTTCACCGATGGCTACGGCCAGATGACGGCCGAAGACGTCAAGTTTTCGATCGAACGCATCGCCGATCCCGCCAACAAGAGCCCCTACTCCGGCGACTGGGCGACGCTCAAAGAGGTCGAAGTCAAGGACAAGCTGTCGGGGCTGATCCACCTGAAGCAGGCCTTCGCGCCGCTGTGGACGTCGACCTTGCCGACGCCTTCCGGCACCATCCTGTCGAAGCGCGCCATCACCGAGCTCGGTGGCAAGATGGGTGTCAAGCCGGTGGCCCAGTCGGGGCCCTACATCCTGAAGGAATGGCTGCCCAAGCAGCGCACGGTGCTGGTGCGCAATCCCGACTGGAAGTACGAGCAAGGTGCCTTCGCGGAGATCCACATCCATCCGATCGAGGATGAGAAGACCGCCGAACTCGGCTATGAGGCCGGCGACCTGGATTACACCTGGACCGCGGTCTCCTCGATCTCGCGCCTGAAGCAGACACCGCCGCCAAAGACGACCGTGGTCGAGAAGCCGTCGCTGGCCTTTGTCTGGCTTGGCATGAACCAGGATGTCGCGCCTTTCAACAATCCGAACATGCGCCGCGCGGTTCAGTACGCCGTGGACCGCAAGGCGGTGGTCGATGCCGCCTATTTCGGCGCCGCCGCCACCGCCACCGGCATCATCGCGCCCGGCCTGCCCGGCCATCGCGAGAAGAACCTGTTCGATTTCGATCCGGACCGCGCCCGCGACATGATCGCCAAGGAAGGACTGGCCGGCGCGACGATCACGCTCGACATCCTCAACAAGACCGAGCGCCTGACCGCGGCGCAGGTCGTGCAGTCGAACCTGCAGGATGTCGGCCTCACTGTGGAGATCAAGCAGAACGACAGCGGCACCTTCTGGACGCTGGGCGCCAAGGAAGGCGACTACTACAAAAAGCTGCAGATGATCATCAGCCGCTTCTCCATGCAGCCGGATCCGAGCTGGGCCACTGCCTGGTTTACCCGCGACCAGATCGGTGTCTGGAACTGGGAGCGGTTTTCCAGCGAGGAATTCGACAAGCTCAATGCCGAAGGCATGGTCGAGCTCGACCCGGCAAAACGCGATGTCATCTACAAGAAGCTGCAGGACCTGATGGAGGAGAACGGCAACTACGTTTTCCTGACGCATGAGGTCACCGGCATCATGAATCGATATACGCTTGTGGCCGGCCTGAAGCCGAACGGCGAACCCGTGTTCACCGACTTCAAACCCGCATGATATCGGCGGGCGGGGCTCGTCCCCGCCAAAGACCGTCCGACAGGTACTGGAAATGATCCGCTACGCCCTCAAGCGTCTGTGGCTTGGCGCCATCATCATCAGCGTGGCCATGATGATGATGTTCGCCATGGTTTACCTCATTCCCGGCGACCCGGCCTCCGTTGCGCTGGGGCCGCGCGCGACGCCGGAGATGATGGAGGCGCTGCGCGTACGCATGGGCCTCGATCAGCCGGTGTGGCGGCAGTTCCTACATTTCTACGGATCGGTCCTGCGCGGCGATCTCGGCACAGAGGTGCTGTCAGATCGGCCAGTTCTGGACGTGGTGATGGAACAGCTTCCGTTCACGCTGGCGCTGGTGGTCGGCGGCATCACGTGGTCGGTGGCGCTCGGCATTCCGCTTGGCTGCATCGCGGCGGTGCGGCGCGGCGGCTTTGTCGATCAGGTGATCGGGGTGCTGTCGGTGGCGATGATCGCCGTGCCGTCCTTCGTCGTCGCCATCTATTCGCTGCTGGTGTTTGCGGTCGCCCTGCAATGGCTGCCGGCGATCGGCGCCGGCGAACCGGGCGACCTCGCCAGCCGGCTCCAGCACCTCATCTTGCCGTCGCTGGCGGTTGGCCTTGGCTGGATCGGCTATATCTCGCGCATGGTGCGCGCCTCGATGCTGGAGACGCTGGAAGCCAGCCATATCCGCACGGCGCGCGCCTTCGGCCTGACCGAGCACAGGATCGTCTACACCTACGCCCTCCGCATCGCCGTGCTGCCGACGATCACCTTGCTCGGCGTCGGCATCGGCCACATGCTGTCGTCTTCCGTCTTCGCCGAAATCGTCTTTGCCCGTCCCGGCATCGGCAAGCTGGTCTATGAGGCGATCTCGGTGCGCAACTATCCCATCGTCTCCGGAGCCGTGCTGGTCACCACGGTCTTCTTCGTTCTCGTCAACGTAGCAGCCGACATCCTCGTCGGTATCTTGGATCCCCGTGTCAGATCAAGTTTCAACTGAGCTGCCATCCCGCAGCTTCCGTCTCGGCATGATATGGCGCACCTTGCGCCGCATCATGCGCGAGCCGCTCGGCGCGATCGGCCTGACGCTGGTGACGGTCGTGGTGCTGTCGGCGGTCTTCGCCAGCCTCCTGACCAGCTATGCGCCGAGCAAGATATCGCCGGCCGAACGCTTCGCTTCGCCGAGCCTCCTGCATCTGCTCGGCACCGACCATCTCGGCCGCGATCTTCTCACCCGGGTGCTCTATGGCGGACGCGTCGCGCTTTTGATCGCGCTGGGCGCGACAGCGGTGTCGCTGGTTGTCGGCGTCGTGCTAGGGCTGATCGCAGGCTATGGGCCGCGCTGGCTCGACAATGTGCTGCTGCTGATCTTCGACGCCGTGAAGAGCTTTCCCACCGTTATGCTGGCGCTGACGCTGGTCACCCTGTTCGGCCCCTCGCTCTACGCGGTGGTGCTGGTGGTGATGCTGGTCAATGTGCCGGGTTATGCGCGCATCATCCGAACCCAGACGCTGGTGCTCAAATCGGCCGAACACGTCATGGCGGCGCGCTCGATGGGGGCAAGCGCCGGCCGCATCCTGCGTGTCCATATCCTGCCCAACATCATCGGCCCGATCCTGATCCTGATCTCGATGGACATTCCCGTGGTGGTGGCGATCGAGGCGGGCATGAGCTTCCTCGGGCTCGGCGTGCGGCCGCCGACGCCGAGCTGGGGTGCGATCCTCAATGACGGCTTCGCCAACATCCGCGATTCCTACTGGATCGTGATTGCCGGCGGCCTGCCGATCGTGCTGACCACGCTCGGCTTCACCTTCTTCGGCGAGACGCTACGCGACCTCTTCGATCCCAGGCTGAAGGGACGCTCATGACGGTTCTCGAGGTCAAGGATCTGAGCGTCGCCTTCCACACCGAGGCCGGGCGACTGGAGGCGCTGAAGCAGGTGAGTTTTTGCGTGCCGGCCAACCGCAGCGTCGGCGTGGTCGGCGAATCCGGCTGCGGGAAATCGACGCTCATCAACGCCATTCTCGGCCTGCTCGCCGACAATGGTGAAATCACATCGGGCGAGATCATCTTCGAGGGCGACAAGGACCTTGCCCGGCTCGACCCGACCGCGATGCGCGGCCTGCGTGGCCTCAGGATCGCCACTGTGTTCCAGGATCCGATGGGCGCGCTCAACCCGGTGCTGTCGGTGGGGCGGCAGATGCGCGACATTCAGTATCGCTCGGGTCTGTCGAAGCGGGACAAGGATGCACGCTCCGTCGCCATGCTGCGCAAGGTTCGCATTCCCGATCCGGGAAGCCGGCTGACGCAGTTTCCACACGAGTTCTCCGGCGGCATGAAGCAGCGCATCGCCATTGCGATGGCGCTGATGATGGAGCCGGCGCTGCTGATCGCCGACGAGCCGACGACGGCACTCGATGCGACGCTGGAGGTGGCCACCATCGAACTGCTCAAGGATCTGCAGCGCGACATCGGCTGCTCGGTGCTGTTCATCTCGCATCATCTGGGCGTGATTGCCGAACTCTGCGACGAGATGATCGTGATGTATGCCGGCGAAGTAGTGGAGAGCGGCACGACCCGCGAGATATTCGACGATGCGCGTCATCCCTACACGCAGAAGCTTTTGGCTTGCGATCCCGCCCGGCTGTCGCAGCGGGTTGCTCGCCTGCCGACCATTGCCGGGACCTTGCCGGATTTGCGCCGCCGGCCGAGCGGCTGCGTCTTCCAGCCGCGCTGCGATCGCGCCGACGCCCAATGCCTGACGACGCCTCCCAGCGCAGTCCTCGGTGGGTCTCACATCGCCCATTGCTGGCATGCGGACATTCCCTTGGGAGCGATGAACGCATGAGCTCCGAAGACCTGCTCAGCGTCAATGATTTGCGCGTCGCGTTCCGCGCTGGCGGCCTGTCCGCCAGGCTCGCGGGGCGGGCCACCGAGATCGAAGCGGTCTCCGGCGTCAGCTTCACGCTTCAACGAGGCAGCACCTTCGCGCTGGTCGGCGAATCCGGCTCGGGCAAGACGACGCTGGCGCGCACGCTCAACGGTCTTCAGCCGGTGAAGGCGGGCACGATCCTGTTTGAAGGGCAGGAACTGCAAGGCCTGTCTAACACCGCCATGAAACCGGTGCGGCGGCGCATGCCGATGATGTTCCAGGATCCTGTGGGATCGCTGTCACCACGGCTCAGCGTGCGCTCGCTGCTGTCTGAGCCTTTCGTCATTCACGGCTTGTCCGATCGCGATCTCAACGCCGAAGTCACACGGCTTCTTGCGCTGGTCGGGCTGCCGCGCGATTTCGCCGACCGCTACCCGCACCAGCTTTCCGGCGGCCAAGCGCGCCGCGTCGGTGTGGCGCGGGCGATCGCTCTGGACCCGGTGCTGGTCGTCGCCGACGAGCCGACCGCCGGCCTCGACGTCTCCGTGCAGGGAGAGGTGCTGAACCTGCTCAACGACCTGCGCGACCGAATGGGCCTGTCGATGCTGATCATCACCCACAATCTGCATGTCGTGCGCCAGATCGCCGACCGCATGGCGGTGATGTATCTCGGGCGCTTCGTCGAGCAGGGTGAAACCGAAGCGATCTTCCGCGCGCCGCATCATCCCTATACGGCGGCCCTTCTGTCCGCCAATCCCGAGCCGGACCCAGATCGGGTGCACCAGCGCATCACGCTGCCGGCCGACGTTCCCTCCCTGCTGGCGCGCCCTTCAGGCTGCGAATTTCACACACGCTGTCCGCAGGCCCAGCGCTGCTGCGCGGTGGATGTCCCCATCCCGGTCGCGGTCGGAAACGGCCGCCTGACCTGCCATTTCCCGCTGAACACATAAGGATCGCCACCGGCGCAAGTTGTCGGCCGGGGCGTCGAGAGGAGCCGCCATGCAAGATATCCGCGTCGTCACCGATTTCCCGCGCAAAATCCGCGAGATCGAGAATTTGTGGATTCCGATGCCTGACGGCGTCAAGCTGGCGGCGCGTGTCTGGCTGCCGGAAGACGCGGAGGCCGATCCGGTGCCGGCGATCCTCGAATATTTGCCCTACCGCAAGCGCGACGGAACGGTGGAGCGCGATGCGCTGACGCATCCCTATTTTGCCGGTCACGGCTATGCCGGCGTGCGGGTCGACATGCGCGGCTCAGGCGACAGCGAGGGATTGTGCAAGGGTGAGTATCTGAAGCAGGAGCAGGATGACTGTCTGGCGGTCATCGAATGGCTGGCCCGGCAATCCTGGTGCTCGGGTAGTGTCGGCATGATCGGCATCAGCTGGGGCGGCTTCAACGGGCTTCAGGTCGCCGCGCGGCGACCGCCAGCACTGAAAGCGGTTGTCTCGCTGTGCTCCACGGATGATCGCTACAATGATGACGTGCATTATCTCGGCGGCGCCATGATGTGCGACAATCTGATGTGGGGAACCACCGCCTGGGCCATCGCCATGACCCCGCCCGACCCGTTCATTGTCGGCGATCGCTGGCGCGATCTTTGGGAGCAACGGCTGAACGGCAACGGCATCTGGATGCAGGACTGGTTCGAACACCAGCGCCGCGACGATTTCTACAAGCACGGCTCGATCTGCGAGGACTATTCCGATGTCGAAATCCCGGTCTATGCCGTCGGCGGCTGGGCCGACGGCTATCCCAATCCGATCTTCCGGATGCTGGAAAAACTGAGCGGTCCTCGCAAGGGCCTGATCGGACCCTGGGGCCACAAATATCCGCACTTCGCCATGCCCGGCCCGCGTATCGGCTTCCTGCAGGAGTGCCTGCGCTGGTGGGATCAATATCTCAAGGGCATCGACACCGGCATTGCCGACGAGCCGATGCTGCGCGCCTGGATTCAGGACCCCGCACGGCCGGCGGCGATCTATGACGAGCGGCCCGGCCGCTGGGTGGCGGAGCCGGCGTGGCCGGGACCAGGCGTTGGCGAAAAGGTGCTGAACCTTGCGCCGCATGTGCTGAGCGAGGCCAGGGGCGAAGATACGATCCTGGAGATTTCGTCGCCGCAGACGGCCGGCCTGTCGTCCGGCGCCTGGTGCGGTTATGGCGTCATGCCGACTTTGCCGGTCGACCAGCGCACGGAGGAAGGCAATGCCCTGATCTTCGAGACCGCGCCGTTGACCGAAGCCATCGAGATCCTTGGTTTCCCCGAATTCGAGGTCAGGCTCTCCTCTGACAAGCCCGTCGCCCTTCTGTCCGCCACGCTGTCGCAAGTGTTCCCTGAAGGTGCTGCCTCGCGCATCAGCTACGGCATCCTCAACCTGAGCCATCGCAACGATGATCTGGACATCGCACCCATGGTGCCGGGCCAGGCGGAAACGGTGCGCATCAAGCTGCGCTGCTGCGGGCAGCGTTTCGAGGTTGGCGAGCGTATCCGGCTGGCACTGGCGACATCGCATTGGCCGATCGTCTTCCCGACCGCCGAACAGGCGACGCTGTCGATCCATTGCGGCGACAGCCGGCTGATCCTGCCGGTACGCCCACCGCAGAAGCTGGACGACACGCTAGGGGCCTTCCTGGGACCTGAAAGCGCCAAGCCGATGGAGCAGGAGGTTCTGGCCAAGGGCGACGGCTTTCAGCGCTCGGTGTCGGCGGACCAGGTCACCGGCGAGACCGTCTATCAGGTCGTCAATGATGGCGGCACGGTGCGGCATCCACATACGCAGATGACCGTTGCGGCGAGGCATGTCGACCGGTTCACCATCCACCCCGACGATCCGAACTCGGCGGTCGGCACCTGCACCTGGGAAAAGTCCTATGGCCGCGGCGACTGGCAGGCGCGCCTTTCGGTGAAGGCGACCGTGCGCGCGCTGCGCGATGTCTGGCGGATCGAGACCCACATCACTGCCCATGACGGAGATGAAGTGGTCGTCGATCGCAGCGAGGTCAAGGAGTATCCGCGCGACCTCAACTGAAAGCGGCTGCGATTGGCAATCAGGCCATCGATCTCGGCAAGGCGGCAGCCAGCGCATCGACGGCCAGCCGCACCTTCAGCGGCAGATGCGGTGTCTGCAGCCAAAGGGCGTAGCAGTCGTAGAGATATCGCGGCTGGTCCGGCAACAGCGCCACCAGCGCACCGGCTTCAATGCGCTCGCGCACCAGCCACCAGGGCAGCCAGGCAAGCCCCATGCTCTCAACAGCCGCATCGGCGATGGCATCGAGATCGTCGAGCCGCAGCCGCCCGGTTGGCGTAATCTCCTGTACGGATTGCCCCTCGCGCGCAAACAGCCACGGCTGAACGACCTGGCCGAGCCGGCGGTAGACAATCGCCTGATGATCAGCGAGATCCTCGATACGCTGCGGCTCGTCATGAATTCTGAGATAGGAGGGTGCGGCGCAGACGACCATGTCCTGGCGCGCGACGCGGCGTGCGATCAACCCCGCCTTGTCGCCCAGAGCACCGGTCCGAATGGCGAGATCGTATCCGTCTTCGGCAAGATCGGCGAAGCGGTCGGTGAGCGACAGGTCGAGCTCCAGCATCGGATATTGCCGCGCCAGCCGCAGCAGCACGGGTGCAACGCAATGGCGGCCGAAATGCGCCGGCATGGTGACCCGCAGTTTTCCACGTGGTTCGGAGAACTGGTCGGCGGCGAGCGCATCGGCGGCTTCGGCCTCGGCCAGCACCACCCGGCAGCGTTCATAGTAGGCGCGCCCGAAGTCGGTCAGGCTCTGCCGCCGCGTGGTCCGGTTGAGCAGCCGCACGCCCAGCCGCTCCTCGAGGAACCGCACATGCTTGCCAACCATTGGTCCGGACAGATCGAGTGCGACTGCGGCGGCTGCGAACGAGCCGAGGTCGACGGCCCTGACGAACACGGACATGCTCTCAAGCCGATCCATATTCAAAACTCCTGGTTTCTACTGTTCTTCCCTTACAGCCATTTATCCCCGGCAAGCCTAGCTGCATAGCTCATTCGGTTCAGATGATTTGGAGTATCCCGAATGACACGCGTAGTTCGCTTTCACCAGCATGGTGGCCCGGAGGTTCTGCGCATCGAGGATGTCGCGCTTTCCCCACCGGGGCCGGGCGAAGTTCAAATCCGGGTCAAGGCACTCGGCCTCAATCGCGCCGAAGCGCTGCTGCGCGCGGGCGCCTATATCGAGACGCCGACGCTCCCCTCGGGGCTTGGTCTTGAAGCGGCGGGTGTCGTCGAGACTATTGGCGACGGCGTGAAGGATTTCGCGCCAGGTGACAGCGTCAGTGTCATCCCGCCGCAATCGATGATCCGCTGGCCGGCCTATGGCGATCTTGCCACCTACCCCGCCCGACTTGTCGTCAAGCATCCGCAGTCGCTTGACTGGCAAACGGCAGCGGCGGTCTGGATGCAATATCTCACCGCTTATGGCGCGCTGATCGACATCGCCGGGCTGCACAGCGGAGACGCCGTCGTCATCACAGCAGCATCGAGCAGTGTCGGGCTTGCGGCGATCCAGATCGCCAACAAGGTCGGCGCGACCGCGATCGCGGTGACGCGGACATCGGCGAAGATGCGGGCGCTGCTCGAGGCCGGCGCGGCCGACGTCGTGGCCTCGACGGAGGAGGATCTGGCGGCGCGATTGAACCAGATCGCCGGGCCGCGAGGCGTGCGCGTCGTGTTTGATGCGGTCGGCGGCCCGATCTTCGAGCCGCTGACGGCGGCCATGTCGCATAGCGGCATCCTCATCGAATATGGCGGACTGAGCCACGCGCCGACGCCATTCCCGCTGCCAGCGGTGCTGAGCAAGACGCTGACACTGCGCGGCTACCTCGTGCACCAGATCACCGGTAACCCGGTAAAGCTGGAGGCCGCCAAGGCGTTCATCGTCGAAGGCCTGCAGAGTGGGGCACTAAGACCGATCATCGACCGGACCTTTGCGTTCGACCAGATCGTCGAAGCGCATCGGTATCTGGAATCAAACGAGCAGTTCGGCAAAATCGTGGTGATGATTTGAGCGGAGTTGACAAACAAATCGTTCCTGGGGGCGATATCGCTCTTGAAGGCGCCGAGTTGCATTCCTAACTGTCTCACGCGGGCCGGGCCCCTCTGACTATCGCTTTTGGCGATCGTGATGTCGGACCGCTTTAACGGGCCCGTTTCCATGTTTTCGGTCAAGCGGGCTCAATCTTTTTCGGTTTGGAGCCCCGTATGACATCTTCTCTTCTTGGCATGACTTGCCCCTCCTGCCGCGTTGCGCTCGTGATGAGCGAACGCCAGGGTATCGAAATCGACTACTGTCCGCAGTGCCGCGGCGTCTGGCTTGATCGGGGAGAACTCGACAAAATCATCGAGCGTTCCGGCAGGGAAGCGGCGCCCGCGCCGCAGCCACAGCCGGCAGCATTCTCCCAGCCGCAACACGGCCAGGGCCGCGACGACGATTATTCCCGCTCCCACGGCCACCGCTATCCGAAGCGGAAGAAATCATTTTTCGAAGAGTTGTTCGATTGACCGCATGACGCCGGCACCCGGCGGCGGCTGAAAACTTCCGAAACCGCAGAGACAAAGGTTCATCTCCGATGACTTCCCGTACAAGCCGATTTGCAGCCCTCTTTGCAGGACTGTTCCTGGCGTTTTCGATGGTTGCGATAGACCATGCCGAGGCGCGCCGCGGCGGCAGTTTCGGCAGTCGTGGCATGCGCACGTTCCAATCGGCACCGCCGACCAGGACCGCACCGGCCCCGACCGCTCCAGTCGAGCGTTCGATGACGCCCAACACCGGTGCGAACAACGCGGCCCGGCAGCCGCAGGCCGGCCCGCAGAGGCCCGGCTTCATGAGCGGTTTCGGTGGAACGATGATGCGCGGCCTGCTGCTCGGCGGCCTGATCGGCCTGCTCGTCGGCCAAGGCTTCGGCGGCCTGGCCGGCATGTTCGGTTTCCTGCTTCAGGCCCTGCTCATCGGTGGCGCGATCATGCTGGCCATCCGCTTCTTCCGCTCGCAATCGGCGCGTGGTCCCGCGCCAGCGCTCGCCGGTGCCGGCAATGCCCAGGCTTCGCAATTTGAGAACCGCGCAACGGCAGGGCAGCAGACTGCAGGCTCCTTCACAATTCCCGGCTTTGGCGGTGGTTCGGGCGGAAGCTCTCCGGCCATCGGTTCCGATGAGATCACGCTGGCTCAGACCGACCTCGACGCATTCCAGCAGCTGTTGACCGATGTCCAGGAAGCATTCGGGCGCGAAGACCATGCCGCTCTGCGCCGGGCTGTTACCCCCGAAATGGTGTCCTATCTGTCGGAAGAACTGGCCGACAACGCCCAGAAAGGTCTCAGGAACGAGGTAACGGACATCACCTTGCTGCAGGCCGACGTCGCTGAAAGCTGGCGTGAGGATGACCACGACTACGCCACGGCCGCATTGCGCTACGAGTCTCGTGACGTGATGCGCGAACGGGCCAGCGGCAAGGTCGTCGCGGGCGACGATGATCATCCGACAGAGACGACCGAGCTGTGGACATTCGTGCGTGAGAATGGCTCCAGTTGGAAGCTATCGGCGATACAACAGGCTTGAGCCCAGGGCGATTTTGTCCAAGGCTTCACAGTGTGGGCGTTCAGCGCACGATCTTGACGCACATCGGCGTGCCGATCTCGATGGCGCGCCCAGTGTCGCTGAGCATGCCGGTCTCGGCGTCGCGAGCGAAGATCGAGATGCGGTCGGCATTCTGGTTGGCGGAAAACAGATGGCCGCCTGACGGCGTCAGCGCCAGGTTGCGCGGCGTCGCGCCACCACAAGAGGTATAGCCGACGAGGCTCAGCGAACCCGTCTGCTGGTCGACCGCCATGATGACAACGCTGTCATGGCCGCGGTTGGAACCGTAGACAAAGCGGCCATCCGGCGACATCTGGATATCGGCGCAATGATTGCTGTCGCGCGCCTCGGCCGGCACCGCCGGCTTTGTGTCGACAATTGACAGCTTGCCGCTGGCTTCGTCCAGCGCCATCGACACGATGGTCGAATCCAACTCATTCATGACGAAGACGAAACGCCCGTTCGGATGCAGCGCCAGATGGCGCGGGCCGGCGCCCGGCGGCAAGGCGGATTCGGCAAGCTTGGTCAGGCTGCCATCCTGCTCGATCCGGTAGGACACCAGCCGGTCGATGCCGAGATCGGCAACGATGGCTGTTCCGCCGGCAATTGTTTCGGTGACGCTGTGGGCGTGCGAACGTTCCTGCCGCGCGGCATTCGGGCCGCTGCCCCTATGCGAGATGCTGGCCAGCGGCGCCGACAGCGCGCCGTCCTTCTCGAAACCATAGACAGCCACGGCCCGATCCGGACCGCCCTCGCCCATGCCGTAATTGGCGACCAGCAGCTTCGTCCCGTCGTGGGTGATGGTGTTGTGGGCGGTGATGCTGCCGAGCGATGGCTGCTTGTTCAGATAGCGGAGCGCGCCTGAGCCACGATCGAAGCTGTAGGCGGAGACGGTGCCCTCGCGCCAGGTGAAGACTTCCGAATTGGCATAGATGTGCGAGCCGTCTGGCGTCACCGACAGGAATGTCGGATTGTCGACATCGTTGGTCTCGGCCAGTTTTCGTGTTTCCAGCGTCGTCTCGTCAAAGCTGTAGACGCCGAGACCGACGCCCCGAGCGCCCTGAAAATACGGCGCCTCGCGGTTCAGGCTGCCGACAAAGACCAGACAATCCTTGCGCATGATTTCCTCCCCTGCCCGCCTGCGCTTCGGCGCGCGGGAGCAACCAAAATTTCGCCTGTTCACGCTTGCAACGCAACCCCATATGTGAAAATACTATTTACAAAAGAAGATTGACGGGAGGAGACGTCTTGCATTTCGACGCCCTGATGCGTTTTCCGACAGCTGAGACGTGCTCCAGGCAGGGCTGGTGGAGCCGACCATGAACGATTTTGCGCCCACCGTCGGCGTCGCCTCGACGCACCCAAAAAATATGCCCGAGGAGCACGCCGCGCTGCCGGTGTGGAACGCCGAAAACTGGTTCTATGAGGATTGGCCGGTCGGGCAGAAGATCCGCTCGTTGCGACGGACCATGGCCGAAGGCGATAGCCATTTGTTCAACACGCTGGTGCTCGACATCCACCCCTATGTGCAGGACCAGATATTTGCCGAGAGCGAAGGCATTTTCGGCAAGCGGCTGATCGCCGGCGCCTTTGTCTTCTCGGCTGGCCTCGGCCTGGTCGCCACCAATTGCGTCAATGCCTTTTCCTATGGCTACGACAAGCTCCGTTTCATAAAGCCTGTCTTCATTGGCGACACGATCTATTCGATCCGCTCCAACCTCGACAAGAAGCCCCGCTACAAGGAGATGGGGCTGATCCGCGCCAGCTATGAGGTTTTCAAGGGCGAAGGCGAGCTCGTTCTCTATTGCGAGCATCTGCAGACGGTGAAGTACCGCAACCCGGCCGACTTCGTCGGCAAGACGGAGAAATAGCATGCCGGCAGCAGCCGAATTGCCGCTCGCCGGTCTCGTCGTCGTCGACATGAGCCAGTTCCTGTCGGGCCCGTACTGCTCACTCAGGCTGCTCGATCTCGGTGCCCGCGTGATCAAGATCGAGCGTCCGGATGGCGGCGACCTGTCGCGCCGGCTCTATCTCAGCGACACCGAGATCGGCGGCGATTCCACCATCTTCCACGCCATCAACCGGGCCAAGGAAAGTCTTGCCATCGACCTCAAGAACGAGGCCGATCTCGAAGCGTTGCGCGGCCTCCTGGCCAGGGCTGACGTGCTGATCCAGAATTTCCGGCCGGGCGTCATCGAACGGCTCGGCCTGGACTATGAAGCGGTCCGCAAGATCAACCCGCGGCTGGTCTATGCTTCGATCAGCGGCTATGGCGAGGATGGGCCATGGGTCAAACGGCCCGGCCAGGATCTCTTGGCGCAGGCGCGTTCCGGCGTGATGTGGCTGAACGGCGACGAGGATCAGGGACCGGTGCCGTTCGGCCTCGCCATCGGCGACATGCTGGCTGGTGCCGCCTGTGCGCAGGGCATTCTGGCCGCACTGGTGCGGCGCGGCATCACCGGTCAGGGCAGCCATATCGAAACCAGCCTGCTGGAAGCGCTGGTCGATTTCCAGTTCGAGGTGCTGACGACGCATCTCAATGACGGCCGCCGGCTGCCCAGGCGCTCCAGCTTCCGCAGCGCGCATGCCTATCTGTCGGCGCCTTACGGTGTCTACCCGGCCAAGGACGGCTATCTCGCCATCGCTATGACGCCGATCCCCAAGCTGGCCGACCTCTTGTCGCTCAGCGAGTTGGCGCCCTATCGCGACAAGCCTGCATCGTGGTTCACCGCGCGCGACGACATCAAGGCGATCATCGCGCAGCGGATCGCCACCAAAACCATCGACGAATGGCTTGATATCCTCGAGCCGGCCGACATCTGGTGCGCCAAGGTACTGACCTGGCCCGAGATGCTGGCAAGCGAGGGGTTTCAATCGCTCGATATGCTGCAGACGGTGACGCGCGAGGATGACGTCTCGATCCTCACGACGAGTTCGCCGCTCCGGGTCGATGGCATCAGGGCCAAGGTCGATCGGGCGGCGCCGCGCATCGGCGAGCACAGTGCCGCCATCCGCGCGGAGTTCGGCCTGTGAGCGTGCCCAAGCTCAAAGGCATGACCTGGAGCCATCCGCGTGGCTACGATCCGATGGTCGCCTGCTCGGCGCTGTGGCAGCAGAAGACCGGTATTGCCATCGAATGGGACAAGCGCTCGCTGCAGGATTTCGAATCCTTCCCGGTCGAGGAACTGGCGCGCGCCTATGATCTCATCGTCATCGACCATCCGCATGTCGGCCAGATCACGGCCGAAGGCTGCCTGGAGCCGCTGGATGTCGCCGGACGCGAGGCGGAACGCACGGCCCTTGCCTCGGGCAGCGTCGGCCAGTCCTATCCGAGCTACAACTGGCAAGGACGGCAATGGGCTTTCCCGATCGATGCGGCAACCCAGGTCCAGGCATGGCGGCCGGATGCGATCGAGGCGCCACCGGCGCGCTGGAGCGAGGTGCTCGATCTCGCCCGGCAAGGCCGTGTGCTGCTGCCGCTGCGGCCGCCTCACGTGTTGATGGTGTTTTACACATTCGCAGGCAATCTCGGCCGTCCTTGCACCACCGATCCATCCCACGATCTCATCGATGTTGACGCCGGTAGCGAAGTGTTTGAAGCAATGCGCGAGATTGCAGCGCTCGTTGATCCGGCTTGCTTGGAGATGGATCCGATTGCCGTCTCGGAGCGCATGGCGGAGGCCGGTTCCAGGTTCGTCTGCGCGCCACTGATCTATGGCTATGTTTCCTATGCGACGACTGGCTTTCGGGCGAACCGGCTGGCCTTTGCCGATGTTCCGGTCATCGGTTCCGGCGGCCCGATCGGTTCGGCGCTCGGCGGCACCGGCATAGCCGTATCAGCCTTTTCCAAAGCCAGGGATGCCGCGATCAACTTTGCCTATTGGGTCTCGAGCGGCGATGTCCAGCGCGGCGCCTATGCCGCCGCCGGCGGCCAGCCCGGCCATGCAGCGGCCTGGGAAGATCAGGCCGTCAATGAAGCGACCGGCAATTTCTACCGGGACACGCGCGCGACACTGGAGGGTGCATGGGTGCGGCCGCGCCATGACGGCTACATGGCGTTCCAGCAGGCCGCGTCCGAACGCATCCTTTCCGGCATGACCTTCCGGCATCAAGCCCGACAGGTCGTTGCCGATCTCAATCGCCTGTTTCGGGAGAGTTCCCCGGTGCAGGTGTCCGGCGCTGCCGGTGGAGGAGCCTGAACCAAACCGAACGGAGGAGAACAAGAATGACAGGAATGATCCGCGGCCTGCTGGCCGCAACGGCGCTTGCCTCGCTTGCAACGGCCGCCTTTGCACAGGATGTGCAAGGCGTCATCGGTGGACTGCCGACCGAACTCAAGGCGCAGTATGACGGAGCGCCCCAGAAGGTATTGCCTTCGGCCTGGGAGAATTTCAACGCGCCGCCAAAGCCGTGGAAATGGTGCCACTCGGAATCCTACCAGGGCAACCCGTGGCGGGTCACGGTGACCAAGGAGTTGAAGCGTCTTGTCGACGGGCTGATCGCCGACGGCACCGTCTCCAGCTTCGAGGTGTCGGATTCCAACAATGATGCCAGCCAGCAGATCAACCAGATCCGCGCCTTCATCGACAAGAAATGCTCTATCATCACGTCGGTGCCGGGCTCGGCGACGGCGCTCGACGATGCCATCGACGCTGCCGCCAAGGCCGGCATTCCGTTCATCACCGCCGCCGGCTCGGTGACCAGCCCGAACGCCATCAATGTCGATTCCAACTATGCGCGCTGGGGCTATGACATGATGACGGCGATCGGCAAGGCGCAGCCGGACGGCGCCAGCATCCTTCTGGTCGAAGGCATCGCCGGCCACCCGATCGTGGTCCAGGAACGCCAGGGCGCGGACAAGGCGCTGGCGGAAAATCCGAAGTTGAAGATCTCGCGCAACGTCAACGGCAACTGGACAGCCAACGTCACCAAGACCGTGGTGCTGCAGGCGATCGCCACCAACCCGGCGCCGATCGATGCGGTGTGGACGACAGGCAGCGAAAGCCGCGTCGTCGCCGAAGCCTTCGCGGAAGCCGGCCGGCCGGCGCCATTGATCACCGGCTCGATCACCGGGGACGCGCTGGGCTACTGGAAGGCCAACCCCGACAAGTACCGCTTCGAAGGCCATGCGGTGCTGCCGCACTGGACCGCGCAAACACTGTTCCGCGTCGGCGAGCGCATGCTCGACGGCCAGAAGCCGAAGCTGAACACGCTGCTGATCCCGATCCCGCCTGTCCACACCGCCGATCTCGGTGCCTGGTACAAGGACTGCATGACGACGGATGCCGTGTCGATCTTCCCGATCCCGCCGAAAGATCCGATGCCGGAGGAATGGCTCGACGCCTATTTCTCGAACCCGGCGCCGACCAAGGGCTGGGATTATTCGAAGGTGCCCGATGCCTGTGCAAAGTGACGCCTGCTAGTCTCTCAGCAGGCCGGCTCCTTTCAGGGAGCCGGCCTGCCAGCATCGAAACGCGACATGCTTGAAATCAAAACCATATCCAAACGCTATGGCGAGACGATCGCGCTCGCGGACGCATCGATCGCGTTTCGGGCGGGAACCATCCACACCATCCTGGGCGAGAACGGTTCGGGCAAGAGCACGATGGTCAAGCTGCTGTCCGGCATCGTCCAGCCGGACAATGGCGCGATCCTGCTGCACGGCAAGCCGTTTTCGGGTGCCAAGCCCTCGGCCTTCCAGGCGCAAGGTTTTGCCACGGTGTTCCAGGAGGTGCTGATCGCGCCGGACTGCAGCGTCATCGATAACATCCTGCTCGGCCTCGACGGGCTGGTCCGGCGCGCTGTTCCCCGCAACGAGCGCCGTGACCGGGCGAAAGCCGCGCTGAAGCGCTTCGCGGTTACCGACGTCCCCCTCGACAAGCCAGCCGGCCTGCTGCCGCTTGCCGCGCAGCAATTGGTCGTTCTCGCCCGCGCGATCGTGCGCAACCCAAAGATCCTGATCCTCGACGAGGTCACCGCCGCGCTCGACTTCGCCGATCGCGAATCCGTCTTTTCCCTGATGCGCGCGCTGGCCGGCGAAGGCTGCCTGATCCTGTTCATCACCCACCGCATGGACGAGGTGATGTCGCTGTCGGATCGCATCTCGATCCTGCGCGGCGGCAGCGTCGTGCGCACCGAGGAGCGCGGCGCTTCGACGCCGGCTGAACTTCTCAAGGCGATGGCGCCACGCACGGCGGCGGAGCTGCAGCATGGCTGATCGCGCCGCCCTCGATTTTGGTGGTCTTGCCGTTCGGGACCTTGTCATCGCGCCCGGCGCCAGCCCGATCACGCAGGCAATCGCTCCGGGTGAGATCGTCGGGCTTGCCGGTCTCGATGGTCATGGCCAGGAGCTGTTTCTCAAGATGCTTGCCGGCCTGGAACCGCCCCATGGCGGCTCGATCGAACTCGGTTCATCGGATGCCTCCCGAAAGATTACCGGGTTTCGCAAGGCTGTCGCCAGCGGCATCGCCTATTTGCCGCGCGACCGACGCGCCAACGGCATTTTCCCGACACAGTCGGTGCTCGACAATTTCGCCGTCTCGACCTTGTCGCGCGACACGCGGCTCGGGCTAATCAGCCCGTCGGCACGCAAGGCGCGCTACGACTTCTATCGCGAAAAACTCTCGATAGTGGCGCCCCGGCCCGATGCGCCGATCACCACTCTTTCGGGCGGCAACCAGCAGAAGGTGCTGTTGGCGCGTGCCTTGGCGCTGGAGCCCGCGATCCTGCTCCTCAACGATCCGACGCGTGGCGTCGACGTGGCGACGCGGCATGTGCTCTACGACGTGTTTCGCGGGCTGGCGTCCGACGGCATGGGGCTCGTCATCCTATCCAGTGAAATCGAGGAGATTCTTCTCCTGTGCCAGCGCGTGCTGGTGTTCCGTGAGAATGAAGTCGCGGCCGAGATCTCTGGCGACGCGCTCACCACCGACAGCGTGATATCAGCCATGTTCGGACGTGCGGCATGAACCCTGTTGCGCGCCTCCTGTCCCTTGGGCGAAATTTCGGCTTCGCGGTGGTGCTGCTGGTCGTGCTGCTTGCGATCAATCTTATCCTCAGCCCCGGGCGGTTCCAGCCGGGTTCCTGGGGCGCGCTGGTCGGATTGGCGGCGCCCTTGATCGGTGCGGCCATTGCGTCCACGCCTGTCATCCTCGCCGGGCGTGGCGGAATCGACATCTCGGTCGGGCCATTGATGGGCTTCGTCAACGCTTTGACGATCCAGGTGCTGTTCCTCGGCACCGGCATCTCATCGCCCCTGGTGCTCGTTCCGGCTGCATTGCTCGTCGGGGCGCTGGTGGGTGCTGCGAACGGCTTTCTGGCGACAATCGTGCGCATTCAGCCGATCGTCGCGACGCTCGGCACCTATCTGATCCTCACCGGCGTGACGTTAACAATCCTGCCGGCGCCGATCGGTCCCGCACCGGCCTGGCTCAAGGCACTGTCCGGTCCGCTGTCGATGCTGCCGCTGGCGGCGATGTTCATCGTCTGGTGGCTGGTGCGGCGCACCCCTTACTACGACCAGCTTATGGCGGTGGGCAGCGACGACCGTGCCGCCTACACCGCCGGCGTCGATGTCACGCGCGTGCGCTTCATCGCCTATATCATGACCGGCATCCTTGGCGGCTGCGCCGGATTGATGCTGACCGCGCTGATCGGCTCCGCCGATCCGAACATCGGGCCAACTTACACACTGATCGCCATCGCCGCGGTAGCGCTCGGCGGCGTCAGCCTTGCAGGCGGCCGTGGTGGGGTGGCGGGTGCCGCCATCGGCGCCATCGACATCTTCCTGCTGCAAAGCGTGCTGACGACGTTCAACGTCTCGACCTTCGTGCTGCAGATCGCCTACGGCGCGATCCTGGTGCTGGCCGTGATGCTGACAGCGCTGCAGGAACGTCTTGCTATGGGGAGACGCTGACATGGTTTTGCGCCAAAACCTCTTCGCCACAACCAACGCTCGCGTCGTCGGCGCCTTCTGCGTCGCCGCCCTTCTGCATCTCGCCGGCACGATCCTCATTCCTGGCTACTCCGCGCCGTTTGCCATACGCGCCATGCTGGTGCTCGCCTCGCTGCTCGCCGTGGCCTCGATCGGGCAGACGCTGGTCGTCATCATGGGCGGCATCGACCTGTCGATCCCTTTCGTCATTGGCTTTGCCAATGTCGTGGCGGCGCAGCTTTATGGCGATGGCTGGCATTTTGTCCTGGTCTGCGGCCTCGTCGGCGTACTGGCGATCATCATCGGCGGGCTGAACGGGCTGATCTCGCGCAGCCTCGACATCCAGCCGCTCATCGTCACGCTCGGCATCGGCATGGTCGTGCAAGGGCTGGTGCTGTTGTGGACGGCGGGTTTCCCGTCAGGCTCCGCACCGCAAGCGGTATCCAGCTTCGTCTCGATCGGCGGATCGGCCGGACCGCTGCCGGTGCCGTGGCTGGTGCCGAGCCTTGTCGTGCTGGCGGCACTCGTCGTCCTGGTGCTGGAGCGAACGCCCTATGGCCGCCGGCTTTACGCGCTGGGCAGCAATCCGGGCGCGGCGCCGCTGGCGCTGATTGACCCGGTTCGCATGTGGGTCATCACCTATGCGGCAAGCGCTTTCTTCGCCGCCGTGGCAGGAGTGCTGCTGCTCGGCTTCACCGGTTCGGCCTATGGCGATGTCGGCCAGCCCTATCTGTTCCAGACCATCGCAGCCGTTGTCGTAGGAGGTGCAGCACTTGTCGGCGGCCGGGGAAGCTATCTCGGCACGATCGCCGGCGTGCTGGTGCTGACCGAGATCAACACGCTGCTGATCGGCCTCGGCTTCCAGCCCGCAGCGGTGCAGGCCGCGCTCGGCTTCGTCATCGTGCTGCTGGTTTCGCTCTATGGCCGCGAACGGCACGTCTCGACAACCATCTGAAAGGACCAGTCAGTCGAGCCGCCACAGCTTGCGGGCATTGCCGGACAACAGCCTGTCGCGCTCGGAGATGCTGCAGCCCGAGAGCAATGCATGGGTCGCCGCCACCCAGGTCGACAGACCGCCGCCTAGCGTGCAGACCGGCCAGTCGCTGCCCCAGACGACACGGTCCCAGCCGAATGAATTGATGGTGTGCTCGACGTACGGCCGCAACGTCTCAACCGTCCAGCTGCCGGCATCGGCATAGGCGACGACACCGGAGATTTTGGCCATGACATTCGGGCGCCGGGCGATGTCGCTCATATGCTCGCGCCATGGATGTTCGCTCTTGCCTTTGATGTCGGGGACGCCGCAATGGTCGAGGACGAACGTCACATCGGGTGCCAGGTCGGCAAGCACGATCGCCCTGGGGATCTGGTGCGGCAGCACGACGAGATCGAAGGTCAGGCCGGTGCCGCCAAGCCGCTTTATGCTGGCGCGAAACACCGCACCTTCCGAGAGCTCGTCGGGCACGACGTGGAGGACGCGGCGAAAGCCTTTTACGAACGGGTTTGCCCGCTGCCGTTCGAGATAGGCCGCGAAGTCCCCTTCCTCAGGACGGCAGGACGCGATCACCCCGGCCAGCATGCTGCTGGGCTGCCGTGACAGGCCTTCGACCCGAGCGGTTTCAGCCTCGATGTCGGCCGCATCGACATCGACCTCCATATGCAGCACGCGCTCGACGCCGACACGCTGCGCCTCCACGGCGTAGTCCTCATAGGAGAAATCGCGGTTGAGCGCCGGCACGCCGGCGAGCCAGGGATAGCGCAGGGCCGAGCGATCGATGAGATGCAGATGGGTATCGATGATCATGGTGAGGCTCCTCCCTCTGGCTTTTCAAATCATCTCACGGGGGAATTCTTCATTCAAATAAGAATTCACACCGATGAGCCTACTGCTGATCCAGCAAGGTGCGACAGCTTTTCACACGTTGCCAGCAACAGTTCGATCGTCCTGGTGATGTCGGGCGCGGAAGGCGCGTTGACCACCGTGATGTAGGGAATCGACAGCGCGGCGATCGCCTTGCCGTCGGAACTGCGCACCGGGGCGGACAGGTTGAAGACGCCGGCTGTCTGCATCGAGGCCATCATCTCGTAGCCACGGTCGCGGATCTGGTCGAGACGGGTGAAGAACTCGGTCGATTGCGCCGTCTTGTCGGTGCTGCGGACGTGTTCGGAAATCATCATCTGGCGCTCTTCCGGTGAGCGGAAAGCGAGCAGCACATGTCCCGAGCCGGTGTCGAACAGACTGATATGGGAGCCGACCCGGATCGATATGCCCCAGTAGTTCGGTGCTTCTTGCTGGCCGATGACGACGGCAGAACCGCGATCAAAAACAACGAGTTGGTTGGCTTGCTGCGATGTCTCGGCAAGCTCACGCATCAGCGGCGTCGCATAGGAGACCAGCCGCCGAACCGGCGCGTGCAACTGTGCCAGACCGAACAGTTTGAGCGTTAGCGAATAGCGGTCGCCGTCGAGGCGCGTGACGTAGCCGCGCCGCACCAGCCGGTCGAGCATGCGATAGAATTCGTTGGGACTGCGGTCGAGTTTCTTGGCGATTTCGGCCTGGGTCAGGCCGCCGTCGACGCCCGCCAGCAGTTCAAGGATATCGAGCCCCTTGTCGAGCGCCGGCGCGCGATAGCGCTCGTCTTCGCTGTCGTCCATGGGCTCATCCTCCAGTGAATTTCACCCTTCATATACGCAGGAACGTGCGCGGCGGAAACAAATTTCGCCTTGACGTGTCTATGAATGTTTTGTTTGTATATGAATGTAGCACTTCTTGTCATCAGACGAGTTGCGGTCGCCGCGGAGGCGGCACCAAGGGAGGATACCAATGAACAGACTGCTGTCCGGCGTGTGCGCCGGTGTATTGTTGCTCGCGTCAGGTGCGGGCGCTGCCCTTGCCGGCGACCTGCCCGGCAAGTTCGAAGGCGTGACCGTCGACGTGAAGCTGATCGGCGGCCAGCAATATGAAAAGCTCTACGAGCGCATTCCCGAATGGGAGAAGGCGACCGGCGCCAAGGTCAACATCCTGACCAAGAAGAACGGCTTCGACATCGACAAGGAGCTCAAGTCCGACATCGCCTCGGGCAGCACCAACTGGTGCGTCGGCTGGAACCATTCGTCCTTTGCGCCGCAATATACGGGCCTTTACACCGACCTCAGCAAATTGCTGCCCAAGGAAGAGATCGACGCTTTCGTGCCGTCGACGATCACGTCCGCAACCATCGACGGCAAGCTGGAGATGCTGCCGCGTGCGCAGTTCGACGTTTCGGCGCTCTACTACCAGAAGAGCCTGTACGAGAACGCCGACAACAAGACCAAGTTCAAGGCGAAGTACGGCTATGATTTGGTGCCGCCGGACACCTGGAAGGAAGTGACCGACCAGGCCCAGTTCTTCGCCAACCCACCCAATTTCTACGGCACGCAGTTCGCCGGCAAGGAAGAGGCGATCAACGGCCGCTTCTACGAGATGGTTGTCGCTGAAGGCGGCGAGTATCTCGACAAGGACGGCAAGCCGGTCTTCAATTCCGAGGCCGGCATCCGGGCGCTCGACTGGTTCGTTAACCTCTACAAGGCCAAGGCCGTACCGGCCGGAACCACCAACTATCTCTGGGACGATCTCGGCCAGGGCTTTGCGTCCGGCACCGTCGCCATCAACCTGGACTGGCCGGGCTGGGCTGGCTTCTTCAACGATCCGAAGTCGTCGAAGGTCGCCGGCAATGTCGGCGTGAAAGTCGCGCCGAAGGGCTCGTCCGGCAAACGCACCGGCTGGTCAGGTTTCCATGGCTTCTCGGTGACCGAGAATTGCCCCAACAAGGAGGCCGCGGCTTCCCTGGTGTGGTGGCTGACCAACGAAGACAGCCAGAAGCTCGAGGCCGCCGCAGGCCCGCTGCCGACCCGCACCGCGGTGTGGGACTGGGATTTGAAGCAGGCCGAAAACGATCCTTACAAGAAGGAGGTTCTTACCGCCTTCCAGGAAGAGGCCAAGCACGCGTTTGCCGTGCCGCAGACGCCTGAATGGATCGAGATCTCGAACGCCGTCTATCCCGAATTGCAGGCGGCGATCCTCGGTGACAAGACCTCCAAGCAGGCACTGGACGATGCGGCCGCCAAGGCGACGCAAATCCTCCAGGACGCCGGCAAGCTCTAGAAACGGGCTCCCAAGGCTGCCTCCCCCATCGGAAATGGGGGAGGCGATCGTGTTTCGCGGCCAGCGATTTACGCTAACCCATCGCCCCCGGCCCACTCACGGCCGTCCAAATGCAAACACCTCAAGGATTCTGATGAAGGGCTTCAAGCCATCCGCGCCATTCCTGCTGCTGCTTCCGGCCATGATCGTGCTGGCGGCGGTTGTCGTTGTGCCGTTGCTGTTGTCCCTTTACTCCAGCTTCACGCCATTCCGCCTGACGCGGCCCGAGACGTTCTACGTCTTCATCGGCATTCGGAACTATCTTTCGATCCTGTCCAACACCGATTTCTGGTGGGCCTTCGGCCGTACGGTTCTGCTGCTGACCATCGCGCTCAATCTTGAGATGCTGCTCGGCCTTGGCCTCGCGATGCTGGTCGAGAAGGCGACGCGCGGCCAGCGCATCCTGCGCACGCTGATGATGTTTCCGATGATGTTTTCGCCGATCCTGGTCGGCTTTCAGTTCAAGTTCATGTTCAACGACAATATCGGCCTGGTGAACAATGCGCTGCAGTCGCTCGGCATCACCAGGGACGCCATACCGTGGCTGATCGAGGGCCATCTCGCCTTCATCGCCATCTCTATCGCCGAAATCTGGTCGTCGACGGCGATCTTCGCCATCCTGATCCTCGCCGGCCTGCTCGCCATGCCCAAGGAGCCGATCGAGGCGGCGCGGGTCGACGGCTGCACGCCGTGGCAGACATTCCGCTATGTGACGTGGCCGTTCGTCATGCCCTTCGCCTACATCGCCATGACCATCCGTTCGCTCGACGTGGCGCGCGCCTATGACATCGTCAAGATCATGACCGATGGCGGACCGGCGGGCCGCACGGAACTGCTTTGGACCCTGGTGGCCCGCACCGCCTACAGCGACGGGCGCATGGGCATGGCCAACGCCATGGCCTATTTCTCGATCCTGCTGTCGATTGCCTTCACCGTCTACTTCTTCAACAAGCTCGCCGCGGCGCGCACGCAGATCGGTGCGGAGTGGTGAAGATGGACGAGAATTCTTCCGCCCGCCTGAAGCGCCGGCTGCTGGGCATCGTCTATCGCATCGGCCTGTTCCTGGCGATGCTGACCATCTGCCTGCCGGGCCTGTGGATCGTCATCTCGTCGCTGCGGCCGGCGGTCGAGATCATGGCCAAGCCACCGGTGTGGATCCCTCAGGAGATCTCGTTCGACGCTTATGTCGCCATGTTCTCAGGCATCGGCAAGGGCGGCATCCCTGTCATCGAATATTTCCGCAACTCGCTGATCATCTCGGTGACCTCGACAGTCATTGCGGTGGCCATCGGCATGGCCGGCGGCTATGCCTTCGCGCGCTACCGCTTCCGCGGCAAATCCAGCGTCTTCCTCAGCCTGATGCTGACGCGCACCGTGCCGGGCATTGCGCTCTCGCTACCGCTGTTCTTCCTCTATGTGCGGCTTGGCATCATCGACACGCATTTCGGGCTGATCCTTGCCTATGTCGCGCTCAACGTGCCGTTCACCATCTGGCTGATCGACGGCTTCTTCCGCCAGGTGCCCAAGGACCTCGCGGAGGCGGCGCAGATCGATGGCTGCACGCGCTGGCAGGCGTTCTGGCAGGTCGAGTTCCCGCTTGCCGGACCGGGCATCGCTTCGGCCGCCATCTTCGCCTTCCTGACCTGCTGGAACGAGTTCGCGCTGGCCTCGCAGCTGACCCGCTCGGTGAGCGCCAAGACGCTGCCGGTCGGCCTGCTCGATTACACGGCCGAGTTCACCATCGATTGGCGTGGCATGTGCGCGCTGGCCGTGGTGATGATCATTCCGGCGCTCACCCTCACCTACATCGTCCAGAAACACCTTGTCGGCGGCCTGACCTCCGGCGCGGTGAAAGGCTGATCCAATGGCAACCGTTACCCTCACCAAGCTGACCAAGCGCTATGGCAATATCGGGATCGTGCACGGCATCGATCTCGAGATCGCCGACCGCGAATTCATCGCGCTGGTCGGCCCGTCCGGCTGCGGCAAGTCGACGACGCTGCGCATGATCGCCGGGCTGGAAGAGATCAGCGCCGGCTCGATAGAGATCGGCGGGCGCATCGTCAACGACCTGCCGCCACGCTCGCGCAACATTTCGATGGTATTCCAGTCCTACGCGCTCTATCCGCACATGACGGTGCGCGAGAATCTCGGCTTCTCGCTGAAGATCGCCGGTGCCGCCAAGGAAGACATGGACCGCCGTGTCGCCGAAGCCTCGGCCATCCTCGGCCTCGACACGTTGCTTGATCGCCGCCCCTCACAACTGTCCGGCGGCCAGCGCCAGCGCGTCGCCATGGGCCGCGCCATCGTGCGCGATCCTGACGTCTTCCTGTTCGACGAGCCGCTTTCCAATCTCGACGCCAAATTGCGCACGCAGATGCGCACCGAGATCAAGAAGCTGCATGCCAAGGTGCAGTCGACGGTGATCTTCGTCACCCACGACCAGGTCGAAGCGATGACGCTGGCCGACCGCATCGTCATCATGCGCGACGGCCATATCGAACAGGTGGGCACGCCCGACGAAGTGTTCCGGCGGCCGGCAACCCGCTTCGTTGCCGGCTTCATCGGCTCACCGCCGATGAACCTGCATGAGGCGACGATCGATGACGGCCAGATGGTTTTTGCCAGCGGCGAGAAGTTGCCCTTGCCCGGCCAGTTCAAAGCCAATGTCGCCACCGGCGACAAGGTGGTGTTCGGGCTGCGGCCGGACGACATTTATCCGACCGGCCATGGCATCAGTTCCGGTAGCGCGGCCGACGTCCACCAGATCGAACTGCCGATCACGGTGACCGAACCGCTCGGCAACGAGACGCTGGTGTTCGTCGAATTCAACGGTACGGACTGGGTGTCGCGCATGCTGAACCCGAGGCCACTGCGGCCGGGCGAGCGGGTCGCCATGAGCCTCGACATGTCGCAGGCGCACCTGTTTGCCACCGAGACCGGAAAGACATTGCGGAGCTGATCGGCATGGCCAAAATTGAGAAAGTCGACCTTCGGATGGTGGACCTTGTGCCCAAGGTCAAGCGCACCGACGCCATCCAGAGCTTCGTCAGCCAGGAAACGCCTATCGTCACCATCACCGATTCCGACGGTGCGGTCGGCACCGGCTACAGCTACACGATCGGCACCGGCGGCTCGTCGGTGATGCGGCTTTTGTCCGACCATCTGGTGCCGCGCCTGATCGGCCGCGACCCCGACATGATCGAGGCAATCTGGCACGATCTCGAATTCGCCACGCATGCCACGACCATCGGCGCCATCACCGCCATCGCCATCGCGGCCATCGATACAGCACTGTGGGACCTACGGGCAAAGAAGCAGAACCTGCCTTTGTGGAAGCTGGCCGGCGGCGCCAAGGACCGCTGCCCGCTGTACACGACCGAAGGCGGCTGGCTGCACATCGAGACGCAGGCGCTGGTCGACGATGCGCTGGCCGCCAAGGCCAAGGGCTTTCGCGGCTCGAAGGTGAAGATCGGCAGGCCGCACGGCTCGGAAGATCTGGCGCGCCTGTCGGCGGTGCGCAAGGCGGTCGGCGACGGCTACGAGATCATGACCGACGCCAATCAGGGCTTTTCGGTCGACGAGGCGATCCGGCGCGCGGCAAGATTACGCGACCTCGACCTCGCCTGGATCGAGGAGCCACTGCCGGCCGACGACATTGACGGGCATGTGCGGTTGTCGAACTCGACGCCGACGCCGATTGCCATCGGCGAGTCGCTCTACTCCATTCGCCATTTTCGCGAGTACATGCAGAAAGGCGCCTGCTCGATCGTGCAGGTCGATGTCGGCCGCATCGGCGGCATCACGCCCTGGCTCAAGATCGCGCACGCGGCGGAGGCCTTCGACATTCCGGTCTGCCCGCATTTCCTGATGGAGCTGCATGTCAGCCTGACCTGCGCTGTTCAGAACGGCCGATATGTCGAGTACATTCCGCAACTCGACCAGTTGACCGGCAAGCGCCTCCGCATCGAGGATGGCCAGGCGCTGGCGCCCGACGAACCCGGCATCGGCATCGATTGGGACTGGGACGCGGTCAAGGCCATGAGCATCGCCGAATTCACCACGGCGATCACGAAATAGGAGAATGATATGCAGCGGATGGGAATGGTTCTGGGGCTGAAGCCGGAAAAGGTCGAGGAGTATGTCCGCCTCCATGCCGCCGTCTGGCCCGACGTGCTGGCCATGATCTCCGCCTGCAACATCAAGAACTACTCGATCTACCTGAAGCGGCCGGAGAACGTGCTGTTCAGCACCTTCGAATACCACGGCAGCGACTACGAGGCCGACATGGCGAAGATGGCGGCCGATCCGAAGACGCAGGAATGGTGGGCGGTCTGCATGCCGTGCCAGGAGCCGCTGGCGACGCGCAAAGAGGGCGAGTGGTGGGCCGAGATGGATGAGGTCTTCCATCATGACTGAAGGCGGTTTCGACCCTGCCTTGCTCGTTCAATCCTGGCCAAAACCCTCCAAGCCCCGGCAGATCGTCACCTTCGGCGCCGGATCGATCGTCGGCGACGCGCATTTCCCGGCCTACCGGAAGGCCGGCTTTCCGGTTGCCGGGCTTTATGATCCTGATCATACCAGGGCCGAAAAGCTGGCCAGCCAATGGGGCGTGACGGCCTTTGGGTCGGTCGAAGAAGCTGCTGCCGTCGAGGGCGCGATCTTCGACCTTGCCACCCCGCCGTCGCGTCATGCCGATGTGCTGAAGTCCTTGCCTGATGGCGCGGTGGCGCTGATCCAGAAGCCGATGGGCAGCAATCTTGCCGAGGCGACCGCGATCCTCGAGATCTGCCGCGCCCGGAAGCTGCACGCAGCGGTGAACTTCCAATTGCGCTTCGCGCCGATGATGCTGGCGCTCAAAGATGCCGTCGGCAAGGGCTGGCTCGGCGAGATCGTCGACTTCGATGCCTGGCTGGCGCTGGCGACACCGTGGCAGCTTTGGGAATTCCTGCTCAAGGCGCCGCGCGTCGAGATCGCCATGCATTCGATCCACTATCTCGACCTGATCAGGCAATTGCTCGGCGACCCCAAGGGCGTGCACGCTAAGACGCTCGGCCATCCCAATCATGCCGTGGCGCAGACGCGCACCAGCGCCATTCTCGACTATGGCAACACCATGCGCTGCGCGCTGTCGATCAACCACGACCACAAGTTCGGCCGCCGGCACCAAGCCTGCGAGTTCCGCATCTGCGGCACCGAGGGAGCAGCCTATCTCAAGTTGGGTCTCAACCTCGATTATCCCACAGGTGAGCCGGATGTGCTGGAAATCTATCCGAAAGGCGGGACGGACTGGATCGCAGTGCCCTTGGCCGGCGAGTGGTTTCCCGACGCCTTCGTCGGCCGCATGGCCAATGTCCAGCGTTTTGCCACCGGAGAAGATGCTACGCTGATCAGCCCGGTCGAGGACGCGTGGAGCACGATGGCGCTGGTCGAGGCGGCGTATCAGTCGAGTGCGGCACCGGCGACGCCGATTGCGGAAAGACCCTGATGGAACGGATTCAGTATTTCGAAGACTATGAGATTGGCGCGTCGCGCCTGACCAGCGGCCGCACCATCACCGAGACCGACTTCATCGTCCATGCCGGCCACACCGGCGATTTCTTCCCGCACCACATGGACGCCGAGTTCATGAAGACGACGCCATTCGGCCAGCGCATCGCGCACGGCACGCTGGTGTTCTCGGTCGGCATCGGGCTGACGGCAACCGTCATCAATCCTGTTGCCTTTTCCTATGGCTATGACCGGCTGCGCTTCATCAAGCCGGTGTTCATCGGCGACACGATCCGGACGCGCACGACAATTACGGCCAGGGAAGACGACCCGAAGAGGCCGGGGGCGGGACGGGTGATCGAACGCTGCGAGGTGATCAACCAGCGCGGCGAAGTGGTGCTGGCGGCCGACCACATCTACATCGTCGAACGCAGGCCGGCGCAGGGCTGAAGCCCATCGCATGCCCATGAGCCACGCCGTCAGGATTCTCGCGACAGGCCATCTTCCCTGATCGCGCGGACCAGCGTCTCGCTTCCTTCGCGAAGATGCTGCCTCAGAATGCTTATGGCCCTGTCGCCGTCGCGCCGCCGGCAGGCGGCCAGCAGCTCGCGATGCTCCGTCTGCGAGCGGCTGCGATAGTCCAGGTTCGACAGCAGGATGCGGACGTAGCGATCGGCGGCATTGTGGTGCGCCTCGATCAGGCCGAGCAATCGATGGTTGCCACAGGCATCGTAGAGAGCCAGATGAAAGGCACGGTTCAGCGCACCCCATCGGCCGACATTGCGCTCCGCGTCGATCTGGTCGAGCACCTGTTCGGCCTCGTCGAACTTCGCGCCGGAGAGGCTGGGTACCGAAAGCCGGAGCGCCTCGCTTTCGAGCAGCTCGCGTAGCGCGTAGATTTCACTGATCTCGGCGCCGTCCATCCGGGCGACCTGCGCGCCTTTTGTGGGATGAATGGAAACAATACCTTCGGCTTCCAATTGGCGAAGGGCGTCACGAATTGGCATGCGGCTGAAGCCAAACTGCTCGGCCAATTCATCCTGGCGCAGCGGCGTGCCCGCCCTGATGGTTCCACTGGCAATCGCTTCGCGCAGGACATTGGCGACCTGTTCGGCCACGGTCCGCGGCCCCTGCATCACGCTTTCCGCAAATCCTCGCAATCGATGCTCCCCGTTTTCACACAGCATCGAGCCTAATTGAAAAACCCATGCGGATATAGGTATGCCCGTATACACACTGCCCGCGCCAAGCAGACTTCCTCCGCAAGACGCCACCCGCCTCCGCAAGGCAACGTCCCGATTCGCGCATATGAGACGATCGTCTGAAGCACTGAAGGCGCGGCTCGCCCAGCCCTGCGGGCTTTCAGCCAGTCTGCGGCAGGTCAAGCGCGGAGCGCATCCGCCCGACACCACGCTTGTAGAGCATCGCGCCTTGAGCTGGGGCGAGCAGATCAGCATGCGGCGTGAAGTCGGCAACGCACTTGTTGAAGGCGATCTCGCCACACCCGGGAACCAGGCAGTCGAGCTTTCCCTTCGGACACTGACTGAACTTGCAGAGCCGGCCCAGATATCTGTCGCTGCCGGGTTCGATCAGAAAAACGTCTAGCTGGTGATCGGCAACGCTGATCCCTGTTCCCTTCTCAAACGCCTCACGCAGGGCAAGAGCGGCGGCGCGACGCAGTTCGCCTAGACGAGCCTGCGAGTCAAGCCAAAGCGCCAGGTCGAGATCGCTACATTCATGCCAGACCTCGATCCGAGCGCGCCGGAATTCGCTGAAGCGCGGCACCTCTTTCCAAAGCGGCTTCGCGACAGAGCCGATAACGGCCACCGCCCCCACCTCTCGAAAACGCGTCCAAGCATCGGTGACGACATCCGCCGCCGCGCGGAACTGCTGCTGGCGTTCCAGCATGTAGCGATTTTGCTCGTCAATCGCCGCGCGCCGCATGTCAGGCCAACAGTTTCATGAAATTGCGCTTGCGGCCGAAGCGGTCTTTCACATCCGCCAGATACGCGGCATGTTCGGACGCGCCGCGCAGGCCGGCCATACGGCCGATCAGGGTTGACGCTTCTGCATAGGCGCCGTTACCGCCAAACTGGGCCAGTTGGTTTACGCGTTCCGCATAGATCTTCAGTGCCTCGCGCGGATGCGTGGCTTCACTGACCTGCGCGAGCTTTTCCTTCAGTCCTTCGGAAGCGCCATGTGCGCGCGTGTTCGCCCACGCCAGATCAAACTGCTTCTCCTCAATCAAGATGCTGATGAGCAGATCGGCCGGATAATGCCAGGCGGACGGCTTCTCGCGCGCTAGCCTGGACTGGAGGCGCTCGATTACTCGATCGCGCGTCGCCGTGCCCGTCTTGCACAGCCGTTGATACAGTCCGAAGCTCGGTGCCTTCTCGAATGCGCGCCACAGATGCGCTTCGGCGTCCGCATCGCGACCGGCCGTGGTCAGCAGGTCGACTACAAAGGAAATGAGCCGCTCGTCGGGTCGATCATCCTCGAACACCCACAGGCCGTCCTCGGCCTGCGCAAAGCCTCTTCGGCGCGACCGTGCGAGAGGCAGAATTTGGCGACTTGCAGATAGGCTTGCTGTGAGGACAGATGCTTGGCGCGAAGGGCGATGCGTGCCTCGAGGTCGCCATCGCGGTCAGCAAAGAAGTCGAGGATTTCCTGCAGCCTGAAATGGTCGCCGGACAGTCCGTGACCTATCCGATTCTTGCCGGCGGTTGCGGGCAGTTCATTCCAGGCTTCGTTGGCCAGGCGACGGTATTCGGCCAATCCTTCCTCGCCGAGGATATCGCCATAGCGCTCAGCCGCGCCACCGAAGGTGTCGTAGCCACCATTCATCTCGCGCGCGAACAGGTCACGCGCCAGGGACAAGGGTTCGCAAGGCGCCTCCGAGACAGCGTTGCAGTGAATTTCGCATGCCCGGTCGAGAAGTGGGGCGCAATGGCCATCGGAATCGTCCACGACCTCGATGGCAGCCTCGATCCGATCGATGGCTCGCATAGCGAGCCGTATAACGATGCCCGCATGCTTGCTCGAGACCGAGGCGATCACATCGAGCGCCTCGTCCACACCTTGGGCCCAGTCGGGCGCCTCGCGGTAATCTATGAAGCCATTCGTGGCGGTTGCGCCGTCGATCATCTTGCCGAGACGCGCCTCGATGGCCGCCTCGTCGCCGTCTTGCGTAGTCAGCGTGGCCATTTCCAGCCTACGCAACAGGATAGGATCGCGCTCGACGACATCCATGATCATATCGACAAGCGCCGCCTTGTTCTTGCCTTCCAGATGTTCGCGTATACGCGTGAACACATCGATGCTTTGCGCTTCCGTGTCGCTGCCCATCGCGTTTGCCGCCAGCGCCGTCGCCACCAAATGCTTGCAATAGCCCCAGTCGCCGAAGGCGCGGCAGGAACACGAACCGTCGACCGACTCGCCACGCCCCGTCAGTTCAACACGGTAGTCCTCCGTGCCGGCAACCTGCGCCAGCACGCGCTTGGGCCCAACGGTCAGCAGTTGCACCAGCCCGTCACGCCAGTAGGCCTCGCCGCGCGAGTACACCTTGGTGCCGACAAGATCGCGCAGGGCATCGACATCGAAACGGGGTCGGCTGTTCTTGCGGTTCATAGTGGCGGCTGGAGCCTCGAGTCAGCCGAGATGAGACGCAGGGCTTCGTCCAACGTAACGGTCGCATGCAGCCGCCCACATGCTCCGGTGTGCCTGTGCCACATGAGGTCGAACCGGGTCTCGGCGAGATGCTCCTCCACATGATCGAGCCGGGCGAAGGGAGCGTTGAATTCTTCACCGTCATCCGAACGGTAGCGCGCTGAGAAACCGTATTTGCTTCCTCGCCACTTGCCGAAAATGTCTAGCGGATGGTCGAGCCGATTCGGCTGGCCGTGGATGAACCGAGGCTTCAGAACCTCGGCGATGAAACGCTCGCAAGTGGCAGCCATGGCCAGCTTCTCGTCAGCCGAAGGCTTCTTAACCCACACCATCGCGTTTTCCCGTTTCGCCAGCGCGATCATTTCCCACTATCCGCCGCCAAGAGCGCTGTGGGGCTGCCCTCAGCCATACGGTATCGCCGTTCATGATAATCGACCGATCCGGCGAGGCAATCCTTTTTGAACGCAGAATGCATCTGGCATCATTTGCGAGAATTACCCGATCGAACATGACCGCTGACCTGCACGCCGTCCTCGGCACGCAGGTACAGGAAGCCGGGGACGGACAGCAACGGGATGACCGCGGTCAGCAGGAACACCTGGTGGAAGCGTTCCGCTGTCACGATGTGGGTTTCTCCTGCGACAAGGCCCAGCACCATGGCGGCGATCGAAACGCCCAGGGAAACGCTGAGTTGCTGCAGGACGCCGCCGAGACTGGTGGCGCGGCTGAGCTTGTCGGCCGGCAGGTCGGCGTAGGAAAGCGTGTTGGAGGTCATGAACTGCGCCGACCGGATGACCCCGAAGACAAAGGCGTAAAGGCCGATCATCCAGTGCGGCGTATCGGCTTCGATCAAGGCGAAGCCCCCGACAGCGGCGGAACCAACCACCGCGCTGCCGATCAGCACGACATTGAAACCGAAGCGCCGCAACAGCGGCGACAGCAGCGGCCGAATGAGCAAGGCGCCGAAGCTGCCGACGAATGTCAGCGAGCCCGAGGTGACCGGGCTCATGCCAAAGCCGACCTGCAGCATCAGCGGCAACAGGAAAGGCACGCCATTGAGGCCAACGCGGCACAGGCCGCCTGCGAGCGTACCGACCCAGAACGAGCGAAATCGAAACAGTGTCAGATCGACTGCCGGTGCAACGACGCGGCGCGCATAGCGCCCGAAGGCGAGCAGCAGCAGGATCGCCGCGGCCAACACCAACGCTGTCGCCGAAACGGAGATGATTGGCCTACCGATGCTTTCCAGTCCGAACTGCAGCAGCGCGACTCCGCATCCGACCATCAGGAACCCGGCAAAGTCGAAGCGTTGCACCGCTTCCTCGCGGAAATCGTCGACGAAGCGCAGCGCCGCCAGAATGCCGAGGCAACCGAATGGCACGTTGACATAGAATATCCAGCGCCATGAGGCATAAGTGGTCAACAGGCCGCCGAGCAGCGGCCCGATCACAGGCCCCATGATGGCGGGCAAGGTCGTGTAGGTCATGGCGGTGATCAGCCCGCTGCGTGGGAAGCTGCGCAGCAGGATCAGCCGCCCGACCGGCGTCATCATGGCGCCGCCCAGCCCCTGCAGGGCGCGCATCGCCAGCAGCATGCCGAAACTGTTGGCCATGCCGCACAGCGCCGAGCCGAGGGTGAAGGTGAAAAGCGCCAGCGCGAACACTTTTCGCGCACCGAACCTGTCGGCGAACCAGCCGCTGACGGGAATGAATACGGCCAGCGTCAGAATGTAGGTGGTGATCGCCAGGTTCAGCCTGACGGGCGTCGTGTCGAGACTGCGTGCGATGGCGGGGATCGCGGTGGTGATGATGGTGGAATCGAGCTGCTCCATCAGAAAGGCGATGGCGACGATGATTGGGATGATCAATCTCAGCCTCGGGTCGCGCTCGGTGGCAAATTGAGGCTGTTCCAATTCTATTGCCAATTCCGTCATGCAAGCGGCTGCTCTATTCCAGGTGGCGCGTCCGCGTTCAAAGGCAAGGTCGCCTTCCGTGCGGCAAGCCAGCCGAGGCCCGATCACACGGCCTGTCTTATGGTCCGACAAGCAGGCAAGCGGTAGTCATTTCCTCTTTGATGGAAGTCAAAAAATTTTGACTGCCGACCCCTTCGAGAGGAGATCGGCAGGACAGCGCATTGGGAGTCCGAACTGCCGTCGCCAGGCACATTTGCGTTTCAGCGGACGCCCGTCCCGATTTCGTGAAGGAACGTGTCAGGTAAGAGGCCGTCTTACCGCCGCCATGAGCGCTTGCGTCTTGACGGCACAGCGAGATTGAGCCACTTGTCGACTAGTATACAAGTGGTGAGGCCATGCTTGAAGTTCTCGTTCGCGCACCGCAGTCGCTGGAAGTCCGGCAGGGCGCCATGCCAGAGCCCGGCACTGGCGAAGTCGTCGTTCATGTCAGCCGTGCCGGCATCTGCGGCTCCGACATTCACATATTGCACGGCTCCAATCCGTTCGCCGTCTATCCGCGCATCATCGGCCATGAATTCGCCGGCACCGTAACAGCGCTCGGACGCAATGTGACCGGCATAGCGGTGGGAGACCGCGTGGTGGTCGATCCCGTGGTGTCGTGCGGCCACTGCTATCCCTGCCGGGTCGGCCGCTCCAATGTCTGCGCCAACCTCGAAGTGATGGGCGTTCACCGCGACGGCGGTTTTCGCGCCTTCGTGGCGGTGCCGGCGGCAAATGTCATACCGGTTCCAAGGGATATGCCGTTTGGGCTGGCGGCACTGGCCGAGCCGTTTTCCATCGCCGCCAATGTGCTTGATCGTACCGGTTGCGGACCCGAGGACACGGCGCTGATCTATGGCGCCGGCACGGTCGGCGTCACTGTCCTGCAGGTCGCCAAGCTCAAGGGCGCACGCTGCATCGTTGCCGATATCGACGAAGCCCGCCTGGAGCGAGCGCTCCGCTTCGGCGCCGACAGGGTGATTCACTCCGTGCGCGATCCCGTGCCGGCCGCGGTGCGCGGTGAAAATGACGGTCTTGGCCCGACGCTGGTCATTGACGGCGCCGGCATTCCCGCACTTCTTGACGAGGCTTGCCGGCTGGCCAGCCCGGCGGGCCGCATCGGCCTGCTCGGCTTTTCGGACGCCCCATCCAACCTCAGCCAGCAGGAAGTGGTGCGCAAGGAACTGACCATCGTCGGCTCGCGCCTGAACCGCCGGCTGTTGCCGCGCGTCGTCGAATGGCTGGCCGACAAGCGGCTCGATCCGCAAGGCATGATCACACAGGTCTTCGCGGCGACGGAGGCGCGCGCCGCCTTCGACCTGATCGAGAAGGAACCTCAGCGCACGCTCAAGGTCCAGCTGGATTTCTCTTGAGCCGGTTTAGCCCTCGACCAGCGCGATGGCGCGCAGCGGTGATCCGGTGCCGCCTTCGATCGCCAGCGGCAAGCTGATCAGGAAGCACCGAGGCGGCAAGTCACCAAGCCGTGCGAAATTCTCGCCGATCAGGATGCCGGCTGAAAGCAACGTATTGTGCGCCGGGAAATCCTCGCTGCCGAAACAATCGATCGACAGGCAGTCCGAACCGACGATGCGCGCACCGCGCTCGACCAGCAATTCGCTTGCTTGCCGCGACAGGCCGGGCCAGTCGGCGAGAAACGCGGCCGGATCGTCCCAGAACCGGTCCCAGCCGAAACGGAAGAACACGGCGTCGCCCTGCCGTACGCAGCCCTGTTCGGCCTCGAAAGCGAAGATAGAATCCGGCTCGACCGCCTGCCGGGGCGCGCAGTCCCGCGCATCGATCGTCACCATGCGGCCGAAGAAACGCTCGACCGGAATGTCCGAGATGGCAGCACCGCCGCGGATGAAATGGACCGGCGCGTCGAAATGCGTGCCGGTGTGCTCGCTCATAGCCAACGCATGGTTGCAGGCGACGTCGCCGCGGTCATAGGATTCCACCATCTCCTGGCAGTAATGCGGGTGCGTCGGCCACACCGGCATGCCGGGCTTCATCGGATGCGTCAGGTCGACGAAGGAAACTGCCTTTGTTTCGAACAGCCCGGCGAGCGTATCGGTGGCGGGTGTCATCTGACGCGAGGCCTCGGCACGAGAGCGACGATCAGGATGATCAGCACGCCGGTCAAAAGGAAGCGCACGCCTGCCTGGATGCCAAAGGTGTTGAGCATGGTGGACATCAGGTTGAAGAACAGCGCAGCCCCCCATATGCCTACCGCGTTGGCCTGTCCACCGGCGACGCTGGTGCCGCCAAGCACCACCACGGCGATCGATTCCATCAGATAGGCGTCACCCATGTTGAGTGCTGCCCCGCCGCTGAAGCCGGCAAGCAGGAAGCCGGCGAGCGCTGCCGCCGTGCCGCACAGCATATAGGCAATCAACCGCACCCGGGCGACGTTGATGCCGGCGAGCCGCGCCGCCGGTTCGCTCTGGCCGGTGGCCAGCAATTGCCGGCCCCAGACCGTGCGTTTGAGGACGACCATGGCGACCAGCGTCAGCACCATCACCGCGATCGGCATGAATTGGACGCCGCCAAGGTTCATCAAGGTAAACCGGGAAAGGCCGGCCGGCGGCTTCAGTGTCGCCTGGCCGCCGAGATTAAAGGCAAGCGACTGGAAGACGAAGCTCCAGGCGAGCGTTGCGATGATCGGCGGCAGCCTGAGCGCGACGATGGCAAGGAAGTTAGCGGCACCCGCGACGGCGCCGACGGCAAGTGCTGCAAGCAGGCCAGGCAGCAGCATGCCGTCGGACCCTTGCATGACCGTTATCGATACATAGGCGGCCAGCGTCAGCACGGATGGCACGGACAGGTCGATATTGCCCGGCCCGGAGGCGACGACGAACATCTGCCCGGTTCCCACCACAACGCTGAAGGCACCGAAGGCGAGCGCCCCCGAGAGCGTGGCGCCGGCGCTGTCGATACCGGAATAGGCTGATGTCACCACCCACATTGCGAGCGCCACGATGAAGCCGTAGGTCCACGGCGCGAGGCTCAATCTTCGGGTCATCGCGCCCGCTCCGACAAAAGCACGCGCCCGGCCAGCACGAGAAACAGGATAACGCCCTGGGCACCGATCTGCCATGTCGGCGGCACCTGCAGGAAAGACAAAAGCGAGCCCGCGAGCGACAGCGTCAGAGCGCCGACCACCGTGCCGACCGGCGAGACGACGCCACCGGTGAAAGCGCCACCGCCGAGGATCACCGCGCCGACGCCGAGCAGCGTATAGGCCGGCGCGACATTGGCGTCGCCCGATGTGGTGAGGCCGGTCAGCGTCAGCCCGGCCAGACAGGCGAGCAGGCCGGCGGCGGCATAGACAGCGACGCGGATGCCGACAACGGACCAGCCGGCGCGCTGGACGGCGCGCGGATTGCCGCCTGCGCCGCGCAACACCACGCCATAGGAGGAGCGTGAGATGACGAGATGGCCGGCAAGCGCCGCCAGTGCCGCCAGCCAGATCGACAGCGGCATCAAAGGCGGCTGCCAGCTCATGAAGGCGGCAAGCCATGCGGGTGCCGAGCCACCCGGTGCCGGCAGTAGGATGACGGCGATGCCGAGCCAGATGAAGGACATGCCCAGCGTCACGATGATCGAGGGCAATTGCCGTGCATGAATAAGCAGGCCGAAGCCGGCATAGGCGGCGATCAGGACCAGGTAGCACAGCGCCGCAATTGCCGGCGCATCCCCGAGATAGAGCGCCGTGATGCAGGTGATCAGCCCGACAAAGGCGCCGTTCGACAGGTCGATGTCGCCCAGCATGATCACCATCATCTGCGCCAGTGCGGCAAAGACCAGCGGCACCGAGAGCTTGAACAGCAGATGGAAGCCGAAATAGCTCATCGCCGCCGGGCGGATGCTGAAGATGATGGCCAGCATGACCAGCAGCGCGATTGCCGGCAGGCCGACCTGCATCGCATTGAGCAAGGCCGAGCGCGGATTGGAAGGAGAACGGGCCGGAACTCGGGCAGGCGCGTCAGACATGGTCGCCTCCGAACGACGCCTGCAGGATACGGCCGGTCTCGATGGCCTCGCCTTCCAACCTGGTCACGGCGCGGCCCTCGCGGAAGACATAGATGCGCTCGCAATTGGTCAGCTCTTCGAGTTCGGTTGTGTACCAGACGAAGGCGCGTCCGTTCTCGGCTTCCGCGCGGATCAGCCGGTAGACCTCCTGCTTGGTGCCGACATCGACGCCGCGCATCGGATCGTCGAGGAAGATCACCTCGGCGTCCGACGACAGCGCGCGGGCGAACAGCACCTTCTGCTGGTTGCCGCCGGACAGCGACAGGATCGGCGTGTCGATCGAAGGCGCCTTGACGTTGAGCCTGTTCGACCAGGTCTCGGCCAGCTTGCGGGCGGCGGCGCCTGAAATCATGCCGCCCCGCGTCAGTGCATTCAGGCTGCGGATGGTCAGATTGTCGGCGATAGACCACAGCGAAAACACGCCTTCCGAGCCGCGGTCGCCGGCGACATAGGCACCCGGCAAGGCCTCGCGTTGCCGGCGCGAGGCATAAAACATCGCGCGCAGCCGCTCGCGCTGGCCGTGGCCGTCGAGCCCGGCGAAGCCGATGACCTCACCCTTGCCGACGTCGATGGTCAGATCTGTGGTGTCGCGACCCGCATGCCGGATAACCGGAGCTTGCACCGAGGCCACCTTGCCGGCCGTGCGCTCACGCGGCCGTTCGATGCTTCCCATCAACTCGACCAGCGCGGCGCGTGACAGGCCGGCGGTGGGCCGCTCGGCGACGACCTTGCCGTCGACCATGACGACGGTGCGGTCGCAGACGGCGAGGATCTCGTTGAGGCGATGGGTGATCAGGATGCAGGCGATGCCACGCCCTGCGGCACGACGAATGTGGGCGAGCAGTTGTTCCGTCGCCTCATGGCCGAGCGCCGAGGTCGGCTCATCGAGAATGACGGCGCGCAATTTGATGCTGGTCTGCGTGAAGGCGCGGGCGATCTCGACCATCTGTCGCTCGCCGATCGGCAGGTCGGCGACCTTCCTGTCGAGATCGATGCCGTGGCCAGGGAAGATCTCGTCCAGCACCGGACCAATCACCTGGCGCGCGCGCCGCCGCCAGCCCAACCCACGCAAGGACCTGTGCACGATGCGGGTGTTTTCCGCCGACGTCAAATTGGCGCAGAGCGACAGTTCCTGGAAGATACAGCGCAGACCGGCCTGCTGGGCACTGGCCGCACTCCAGGCACCGATCTCACGTCCGCCGAGGCGAAAGCTGCCGCTGCTGCGCTCGATGGTGCCGGCCAGCACGTTCATCAGCGTCGACTTGCCGGCGCCGTTGTGACCGACAAGGCCAACGACCTCGCCGGGTTTGAGATGAAAATCCACGCCGCCCAGGGCATGCACGGCATCATAGTGCTTGCGGACATCGCGCACCTCGATGAGGAGGCCGTCGGCATTGACCGTCTCTGCTGCGTCCCTTTTGGGCGACGTGGGATCGTTCATCATTCGGCCATGCTGCTCATTTCGGCGCGGGAACGCCCGGCAGAGGCTCCTTCTTCACGTTGGCGTCGATGATCTTGGCCACCAGCTCCTGCGGGTATTCGGCATTGACCACGCCGCCTGCGGGAACCGTCTTCAGCCAGGCGTCGAGGTCAGGCTGATTGATCTGCAGGAGCGGCACCTCGACGAATTTCGGCACCTGCTTGCCGGCCAGGATCTGCTGCGCGACCCAGAACGCGACCTGCGAGACGCTGGGCGTGGCGCCCAGCGAGAAGGTTTCGTAGCCGCCGGCATCATGCTCCTGCTTCCACAGCGCCAATTCGTCCTGGCGGTTGCCCATGATGATGATCGGCAGCGGCCGGCTGGCGGCCTTGAATGCCTGCGCCGCGCCATAGCCGTCGCCGCCCTGCGTCAGCACCGCATCGACCTGAGGCAACGACGGCAGGATGCCCGACACTTCCTTTTGTGCCACGGTGGCCGTCCACTGACCATAGACCTCGCCGACAGCCTTGTAGCTGGCGTGCGCCTTCATCGCCTTCTCGACGCCCTCATGCAGGCGCTTGTCGAAACCGTCGCCGGCCATACCGCGGATCTCGAGGATGTTGGCCGGCTTGTCGCCGAGCTTGCTGGAGATGAAATCCAGTTCGGCCTTGGCATAGGAATCGAGGTTGTAGTCGACGACATAGGCGCAAGGCTCGGTGACGCCGCTGGCGAAGGCGACGACCGTGATACCGGCATTGCAGGCATCCTTGATGGCGCCATTGAGTGCGGTGTCGGAGCCGGCAAGGACGATGATCGCATCGTAGCCCTGCAGGATCAGGTTCTCGATCTGGCTCGCCTGTTCGGTCACCGAATTGTTCGAGCTGACGACGGCTGTTGCGGCGATCTGCTTGTCGGCCACGGCCTTGGCGCCCATTTCCTCGAAGCTCTTGATCATCACCTGGCGGAAGGAATTGCCGGCGTAGGAATTGCTGAAGGCGATCTTCTTGGCCGAAGTGTCGCCCTTGGCGACGCCTTCATAGGCGCGCGCGTCCAGCGCTGCAAAGCTGGTGCAGCCGAGCATGGCTGCAATGAATAAGGCTGTGGTCTTGCTCATTGTTGTTCTCCTCCGGTTGAAAGTCATAGCGTCCTCCCGACGATCCTTTCGAACGGAAAATGTCAGCCCAGCCCGAGATCAGGCACGGCATCGTTCAAATGGTCGGCGAAATTAGTGTTGGGCAGCAGCGGATACCAGCCCGGACGGCCGGGATCGCGGTCGTAGGCATAGCCGCCCAGCGAGCGATAGAGTTCGGCATAGGTGGCGAGTTTGTCACGATCGAGTTCGACGCCGAGGCCCGGTGCCTCCGGCACCGCGATCGCACCATTCTCGTAGAGCATCTTGCCGCCGACGATGATGTCGTCGGCAAGGTGGTGATAATGCGCGTCGGCGGTGAAGACGAGGTTGGGCAGCACTGCGCCAAGATGCAGCATGGTGGCGAGCTGGATGCCGAGTTCGCCAGAGGAATGCACCGCAATACCGAGACCGAACGTGTCGCAGATCTGCGCCGCGCGCACGCAGGCGCGGATGCCGCCCCAGAAGGTGGTGTCGAGCAGGATCACGTCAACCGCAGGGTCGCGCACATTGGTGGCGAGCTGTTCGAAATCGATGACGATGGTGTTGGTGGCCAGCGGGATGGAGAGCTTCTCGCGCAAGCGGCGCATGCCGGCCAGGCCCCAGGTCGGGTCCTCGAAATAGTCGTTCCTGAGATCGGAGATGGCTTGGCCGAAACGCAGCGCCTCTTCGACTGACAGGGCTGCGTTCGGATCGTAGCGCAGCGTATCGGCAGGAAATTCGGCGGCGAGCGCCCTGAAACATTCCAACTCATAGTCGGGGTGAAACACGCCGGCCTTGAGCTTGTGGGCGTGAAAACCATGTTCGGCCTTGAGCGCGCGGGCATGCTCGAGCAATTGATCGATGGTGCGGACTTCGCCCTTGCCGCTGCGGCGGTCGGCATAACGGAAGAACAGATAGGAGGCGAAGCCGATCCGGTCGCGCACGCGCCCGCCAAGCAATTGGTAGACCGGCACGCCGAGCTTCTTGCCGATGATGTCGAGACAGGCGAATTCCAGCGCTGCGTGCAGCTGCGTGCGGTTGTTGTAGAGCGACGCCGTCGGATTGCAGATGGCGTAGCGCATCCGGTTGAGATCGAAAGGGTCATGGCCGACCAGGTAGGATTTCAGGCCGGCGAAAGCGAGTTCGGCGCCGGCGCCACCACCGCCCATCTCGCCGAGCCCAACAATGCCTTCGTCGGTCTCGACCTCGACCACGGTGCGGACAAAGCGTCCCCAATGCGTACCGTTGCTGTGCCGCAATGCTGCTTCCAGCGGAACGGTGATGGTGGTCGCCTTGATGTCCGTGATCTTCATGCCGGCTCCTCTCCCCTAGCCTGCTGGCGTCATACACACTACCATGGTAGTATGTCAACACAGCTTCAATCCTGCTTGCCGCTTGAGTTGGGACGTGCGCGGTGTCATGACCGGAGCAGTGCAGCGCCATTCACAGCAACGGATTCGTCATGGGGACCAAGCTTTCGGGGGCGACCAGATTTTCAGGCAGTGCTGCCAGGCTGAAAACCGCCGGTCAGCGCGAACCCTCGCGGGTGCTGGAGCCGGTCAACAATCGCATGCCGATCTCACCGCAGATCTACGAGCGCCTGCGCCGCGCCATCACGACGCTGGCGATGTTGCCGTCGGAAGCGCTCAGCGAACAGGACCTAGCCCAGCAGCTCGGTGTCAGCCGGACACCCGTGCGCGAGGCGCTGATCCGGCTTGCCGATGAAGGGCTGATCGACATCCTGCCGCAACGCGGCAGCTTCGTCGCGCCGATCCGGCTAAGTGACGTCGAGGAAGCGCAGTTCATTCGCGAGGCACTCGAGGTCTCCGTCGTGCAGAAGCTGGCCGGACACGGTTCGAGCGCCTTCATCGCGGCAGGCAGGGTGAATCTTGCCCAGCAGGCCAAGGCAGTGGCCGAGGGCGACCGCGAGCTGTTTCTTGAGCTCGACGAGGGCTTCCATCGTAGCCTTTGCGAAGAGGCCGGCCTGCCCAAGAGCTGGCGGGTGATCCAAGTGGTCAAGCTGCAGATGGACCGTGTGCGCTATCTGAGCCTGCCCGAGCCGGGTCACCTCGAAACGCTGCTCGCTCAGCATGTGGCGATCTTCGAGGCCGTGGAGACCGGCGAGGCAAAGCAGGCAGGCGCGCGTATGGCGGCGCATCTGCGCGAAGTGCTGCGCACGGTGCAACGGCTCAACGTGGCTCGCCCGGACCTGTTTGGCCAATGATCCGTTGACCGCTCATTGGGATGCCTGCGCGAAGGCCTGATCCGCGTATGCTACGGGCGCTTCGCTTGTCTGGCGTCAGCTGCCGAAGCGGGGCTCCGCAACGCCTTTGACGCCAAGGCCCGTGATGGCGAACAGGCTGCCGCGCAAAACGCCGTCGCCGGGAAAACGCGGCAACGGCGGCTTGGCCATCGAGGTGACGTAAAGGATATCTAGCTTCGGTCCGCCGAACATGACGCTGGTGATCTTCTTGACCGGCATGTCGATGATGCGATCGATGCTGCCATCGGGCGCATAGCGCACCAGTCTTCCGTCATAGACCAGCGCATTCCACAGATAGCCCTCGGCATCGACGGTCGAGCCGTCCGCCGCACCGCCCCGGCTGGTGTCGACGCGCACGAAGGTACGCCTGTTGGTGGCGGCACCGGTGGCGATGTCGTAGTCGTAGGCCCATATCTCGCCGGTCCAGGTGTCGGCGAAATAGAAGGTGCGGTCGTCGGGGCTCCAGCATGGACCGTTGGAACAGATGATGCCGGAATCGATCCGGGTGACGGAGAAATCCGGATCCAGCCTGTAGAGACCGCCGGACGGCCCCTCTTCCATCGTGTCCATCGAGCCGGCGAAGAAGCGGCCGCGCCGGTCGACCTTGCCGTCGTTGAGCCGGTTCATTGGCCTGTCCGGCTCGGGATCGTGGATCAGCGTCACATCGCCGGAGGCGAAATCGAGCAGATGGAAACCGCGCTGCAGCGACACCACGGCGCCGCTACCGTCCTTGCGTAGCGCCATTGAGCCGATCTTCATCGGCACGTCCCATGACCGGATCTCGCGTCCGTCGGCGGTCGCCCGAAACACGCGCCCGTCGAAGCTGTCGATCCAGTAGAGTCGTTCCTGTTCGACGTCCCACAGCGGTCCTTCGCCCAGTGTGGTCTTCACGTCCACCACGACTTCGATCTTCATGCCGTCCTCCTCGGAATTGGCGCCACGCAACGATTTAGAAAGCGACCTTGTCGCCGCCCTTCAATGACAGGATTTCGCGCGCCTCGTCGGGCGTCGCCACCTCCATGCCGAGCCCCTCGATGATCTTGCGTGCCAGCAAGACCTGTTCGGCGTTCGATTTGGCAAGCTTGCCCTTGCCCGCCCAGAGACTGTCCTCCAGCCCGACGCGGATGTTGCCGCCAAGTGCGGCCGATTGCGCGGCGATGCGCAGCTGGCTGGCGCCGGCGCCGAGGACCGACCAGCGGAACTGGTCGCCGAACAGCCGGTCGGCGGTGCGCTTCATATGGGCGACGTCTTCCGGGTGCGTGCCGATGCCGCCAAGCAGCCCGAACACCGACTGCACGAAGAAAGGCGGCTTCACCAGCCCGCGGTCGGCGAAGTGAGAGAGGTTGTAGAGATGGGCGATGTCGTAGCACTCGAACTCGAAGCGCGTGCCGTTGTCGTAGCAGGTCGCCAGAATGTACTCGATGTCCTTGAACGAGTTGCGAAAGACGAGGTCGCGGGTCGCTTCCAGATGCGGCTTTTCCCAGTCGAACTTGAAGGTCTCGTATTTGTCGGCGAGGTGATAGAGCCCGAAATTGATCGAGCCCATGTTGAGCGAGGCGACTTCCGGTTTGAACTTGGCGGCCGGGCGCACGCGCTCCTCGACCTTCATGTACGGGCTGCCACCGGTGGTGATGTTGATGGCGGCGTTGGTGCCTTGCTTGACGCGCGGCAGGAAGCGAGCGAAGGCCTCCGGCGTCTGGTCGGGCTTGCCGGTTTCCGGATCTCGCGCATGCAGATGCAGGATTGCGGCACCGGCTTCGGCAGCCGCGATCGCCTCAGAAGCGATCTGGTCAGGCGTGATCGGCAGATAGGGCGACATGGTCGGCGTGTGGATGGCGCCCGTCACCGCGCAGGTGATGATGACCTTGCCCCTGGTCTGCGCAGCACTTGGCTTGCGGCTCGTTTCGATCATTGTCCGTACTCCTGGTCCGATTTTTTCTTGTGTGCCGCCAGCGCCATCAGCCGACGATCGCGCCATACCTGCCGTTCGCCGAGGTTTTCGCGTGGCAGGCGCTCGCGGCGGTCGGCTTCGACGGTTTTCATCACCTCGCCCGCCCAGTCGACGCGCCGCAGCATCTGCGGGAAAATGTTCGAATAGATCGACTGATAACGCTCGACATAGTCGCGCACGCCGCCAGGTGCATTGAGATCGATGGTCTCGAACGGACCCATGAACGACCAGCGCAGCGCCAGTCCGTCACGGATACCGATATCGACATCCTCGACGCTGGCGTAGCCGTCGGCGACAAGCCGGAAAGCCTCCTCAAGCAATGCGCCTTGCAGGCGGTTCATGATGAAGCCGTCGAGCTCGCGCTTCATCACCAGGGGCGCATGACCGGCGTCGATGAGGAAGGCGCAGGTTCTCTCGACCGTCTCGGCGGACGTCCATGGCGCCGGCACGATTTCGGCCGCCGGAATGAGATAGGGCGGATTGATCGGGTGCACGACCAGACAGCGATGCCGTCCTTGCAGATGGTCGGTGAATTTCGACGGCAACAGCGCCGAGGTGGAACTGGCGATGACTGTCCGCGGATCGGCAAGCGTGTCGATCAGCGAGAATACCTCCCGCTTCACCTCGAGGTTTTCAGGCGTGTTCTCCTGGATATGGACCGCACCCGCCAGCGCCTTTGCCAGCTCCGCGACAATGGTGATCCGGCCAAGCACAGTGTCGACGGACTGACCGCGCAGCAGGTCGTTTGCGGCAAGGTCACCGAGCACGCCGGCAATGTAGTCGCGGGCGCCGCCGGTCGCAGCGGGCGACTGATCCCACATCCGCACGTCATGGCCGGCACGGGCGAAGCTGATCGCCCAGGCCCGCCCGATGAACCCGCTTCCGACAATTGCGACATTGGCCATGGATCGGCTCCTCAAAGTGTTTCGACATTGCCGTCGACGCCGAGCGACTGGCCGGAAATGTTGATCCCCGCATCGGAGAGCAGGAAGGCGACCATCGATGCGACATCATAGGGGCTGGTCATGCGGCGCAGCGAGATATTCTGCAGATAGCGTCCGGTCATTTCCTCGTGGCTGATACCGACCTGCTTGGCGCGCGCCGAGATAACACCTTCGATGCGCGGCCCTTCGATGATGCCGGGCAGGATGGCGTTGACCCTGATAGCGTGCGGCCCGAGCTCCTTGGCGAGACTCTGCGTGAAACCGATGACACCGAACTTGGCCGCCGAATAGGGTGTGCGGAAGGCGTAGCCATGGCGGCCGGCGGCCGACGACATCGAGACGATCGAGCCGCCGCCCGCCGCCTTGATCAGCGGCACGGCGCGCCGGGCGCACAGGAACTGGCCAGTCAGGCAGATGTCGATGCAGCGCCGCCAGTCGGCCGGGTCGATTTCGTCGACACCGCCGGTCGGCCCGGCAATGCCGGCATTGTTGATCAGCGCGTCGAGCCCGCCGAGTTCTTTCTCGACCGCCTCGAACAGCCGGTCGACGTCATCGTCGCGCGAAACATCCGCCTTCACAGCGGCGACCAGATCGATCTTGCCGGGAGCAGCGGCCAGCGCCTCGTCGGAAACGTCGCAGACGACGATGCGGGCACCGAGGCGTGACAGTGTGTCGGCTATGGCAAAACCGATGCCGCCGGCGCCTGCCGTCACCAGCACGCGCTGGCCTTTCAGCCCGGTCAGAAATTCGTCCGCCGATGCCGGCGCCCTTGTGCTCATGGTCCTGTCCTTTTCATTGCAGCCGCCGTTCGCGCAACGCCATGACGGCGCCCAGAACGACCAGTCCGTAAAGAATTGCCCTCGTGGCATAGGGAAGCGTGGTGCCGGCGAGCAGCATCTGCAGTGCCGTCAGCAACAACACGCCGCCGAGCATGCCGAGATAGTGGCCGCGTCCGCCGGTGATCAGCGCGCCGCCGACCACCACCACGGCGATCGACGGCAACAGATAGTCGTCGCCCATGCCAAGGCTTGCCTGACCCGAAAAGCCGGTCAGCATGATGCCGACAACAGCCGCGCAGACGGCCGAAAGCATATAGACCAGGATCAGCGTGCGCTCGACGCCGATGCCCGACAACCGCGCCGCGCGCAGCCCATTGCCGATGCCGTAGACGCGTCGTCCGAACGGCGTGCGGCCAAGCAGCAGTACCGCCGCGACGACAAAGACGACCATCAGCAGGACGATTGGGGTCAGCAGGCCGGCAAGCTTGGCCGTCATGACCCAGCGCAGCATCGGCGAGGAAAACCCGGCCGGCGTTCCCTGCGAATAGAGCAGCGCACAGCCTTGCAGAATGCCGTTGGTGGCGAGCGTCATGACGATCGGCGAGATGCCGAGATAGACGATGCCGAAACCATTGGCAAAGCCGATGGCGCAGGCCATCACCAGGACGACCGGCAAGGCGTAGACAAGGGCGGCGTCGGAGCCGTTGACCATGCCTGCCAGGATGATGCCGGAGATGCCGATCGTCCACGGCACGGAGAGGTCGAGGCCCCCGGTCAGAATGACGGTTCCCTGCCCGAGCGCCAGGACGGCTAGGAACGACGACAGCACCAGCAGCGAATTCCAGTACCCCGGATTGAGGATGGCGCGGCCGAGCCAGACCTGCGTGACGACCACGATGAGCAGCAGGCAGACATAGGCGGGCAGCGCATAGCGCAGCGTTTCCGCGTTGCGCAGATGGAAGGCAGGGTGCGGCGATGCCGGACTGCGCTGGGCATGGGCTGGTTCGGCGGTCTTGAGACGCCGGTCCACGCGCTCGAGTTGCGAGGGCAGTATGCCGGCGCGCCAGGCGGCGAGCCGGGCACGCGCGGCGCGCAACTGCACGGCAAGCACCGATGCGTGCGAGATGGAGCCGGCAAGTGCTGCCAGCACCAGAATGGTGCCTTCGGCGATGGTCGCATAATAGGCCGATACGTTGAGCACCAGCAGGATGTTCACCACGATCATCAGGATAAAGGCGCCAAAGACAGAGCCCACCGGGCCGCCCTGCCCGCCGCCGAGGCGCGTGCCGCCGACGACGACCGCCGCGAACATCGACAACAGCAGCGGATTGCCGACCAGCGGATCGCCGCTGCCGGTCTGGGCGCTGATGAAGACGCCGGCAAGGCCATAGCAGCCGCCGGCGATGACATAGACGGCAAAGCGCACCAGCACGACATTGATGCCGACGGAAGCGGCCGACTCCGCATCGCTGCCGACCGCATAAAGTGCTGTGCCGAAGCGGGTTCCCTTCAGCCAGAACCAGGCGAGCAGGACGACGCCGATCACCACCAGCGGCATCGGCAGCCAGCCGGCGATCGCGTCGCCAAGATAGAAGGTACCGAGATCGGGCGACACGAAGCCGCCGGGCTTGTCCATCACCAGCAGCGTCACGCCTTGCAGGATGAACATGGTGGACAGCGTCACCACGATGGGCTGCATGCGCAGCACAGCGATGAAGAAGCCGTTGAAGGCGCCCACGGCCATGCCGACGCCGATGCCGACGGCGGTCCACAAGATGATGCTGGCGCCTGGCGCCATTGGGTCCATGCTCGATGCCAGCACGGCATTGACCAGCGATATCACCGCGCCGGCGGACAGGTCGAAGCCGCCCGACAGGATCACGATGGTCTGGCCGATCGCCGCGAGCGCCGAGGTTGTGCCGCCGCTCGACAGGAACGACACATCGAAATAGGTCAGCGGCCCGGCGCTGATCCAGTCGACGATGAAAAGCAGGATGGCCAGGACGACCGCGGCGATCAGAGCGCCGCGATTGCGCATCAGCGCGGGGCGCAGCCCGAAGCCACCGGAAACAGGGGATGAGGCTGCCGTGCTGCTCATGCGGCGGCTTCCCCGGCATCGCCGAGCGCCGGGCGCATGATGGCCGGCTCGGTGATGGCGTCGCCTGCGAGCTCGGCTACGATGCGCCCGTCGTAGAGGACCAGGACCCGGTCGCACTGGTGGACAAGTTCGGGGATCTCCGTCGAGTGCAGCAGGATCGAGCCGCCGGCGGCGACGTAGTTTCGCATCATCACATAGAGCTCGTGCTTGGTGCCGACGTCGATGCCGCGGGTGGGATCGAACAAAAGCAGGATGCGGCTCTGCGCCACCAGCCATTTTGCGATGGCGATCTTCTGCTGATTGCCGCCGGAAAATGCGGCGGCCCGCGTCCACAGCGCACGATCATCGACTTCGACAGTGGCGAACGCCGCCTCGACGGAGCGGGTCTCGGCTTGCGCGTCGACAAGGCCTAGCCGTGTGAAGCGCGATATCACGGGCAGCGTGGCGTTCTGGCTTCCCGACAGTTTCAGGAACAGGCCTTCGGATTTGCGGTCTTCCGGCACCAGGCCGATCGCCATGTTGGGGAGCACGGCATCGGCGGGCGATCCCAGCCAGACCTTGCGGCCATCGACGAGGATGTCGCCGCGGGTGATTTCGGCCATGCCGAAGCAGGCCAGGAACAGATCCTGCTGGCCCATGCCCTGCAGTCCGGCGACGCCGAGGATCTCGCCTTTGCGCAAGTCGAATCCGGCACCGTCGAGCTTGCGCCCGACCTTCAGGTCGCGCACGCCCAGAACCGGCGGGCCGAAGGCCTGGGCACTGTCGGGCTTGGGCGGGAAGGTCTGCTCGATGCTGCGGCCGATGATCTTTTCGATGACGTCGGCGTCAGAGACATCGGCAACCGGCGCGGTGACGATGTGGCGGCCGTTTCTCAGGATCGTCAACGTCTCGCAAAAAGCGCGAACCTCGCGCATGCGGTGGGTGATGAAGACGATGGTGGTGCCCGCCGCCTTCAGCCTGGCGATGATGTCGCCCAGCCAGTCGACGTCGCGGCCGGCGAGCGTCGAGGTCGGTTCGTCGAGCAGCAGGATGCGCGGCTTGCGGTAGACGGCACGCGCGATCTCGATCTTCTGGCGCACCGAAAGCTCGAGTTCGCTCACCTCGGCGTCGAGATCGACGGAAAAACCGAGATCGTCGATGTGGCGGCGGACAGCCTTGCGGGCAGCGCTGCGCCGGATCAGGCCGGAGACGCCGACGGGAGCATAGGGCAGCAGCATGTTGTCGAGGACGGAGAGATCGCGCACCAGGGTCATCTCCTGGAACGCGGTCTGCATGCCGAGCGCATGTGCCGCGCGCGGTGCGCCGTAAGCGATCTCCTTGCCAAAGACGCGGACATGGCCTTGGCTCGGCCGGACCAGCCCGGACAGCAGCTTCACAAGTGTCGACTTGCCGGCTCCGTTTTCACCGAGCAGGGCATGGACGCTGCCGGGCGCGATCCGAAACGACACGCCGTCCAGCGCGACGGTCGGGCCGAACGCCTTGCTGATGCCGTCGATCTCGATGGCGGGAAGCTCGGAATGTTCTGTCATTGTCCTCGATCGCCGGGCTTGGCATGGACCGACGATGCACGGACAGAAAATGTCCGCGCATCGTCAAGATCGCCTTGGGAGGCTTATTCTTCCGGTTGTCCGACGAGGGCAGCCGCGAGGCCGACCTCGGGTGTCTGGTCCGAGAAGATCGAGGCAAACCAGCCCGGATTGGAGACCAGCGACGGCTTGAAGGCGTTGCAGCCGGCCTTCATCTCCGCCCATGTGCCTTCGTCGCACAGCTTGATCGTCTCATTGGTGACGACCGGCAGCGGCAGGATGGTGGTCTTCGGCACGTCCTTGCCTTCGATCGCCTCGACGGCAAGCTTCAGCGCCAGCGCACCCGAATAAGGCGGCGAGGCGTAGGAAATGCGTTGTGCGCCGGCCGGCGCGTAAGGGGCGGCCGCACCTTCGACTTCGGTGCCCTCCGGCAGCATCTGGATGCGGCCGCCATTGGAACCTTCGCCGGCGCAAGGCAGGAGTTCGCTTGTCTTCTTGCCGGCCTCGAGCTGCATCGAGTTGGCGGTGAAGCAGCCGACCTGCATCCACAGCCCGTTGATGTCGTCCCAATTGCGGGTGGCCAGGATTTTCGAAAGTTCGGTGCGGGCGACCGCCTGGCTCCACATGCCGACAGCCTCGCCGACGATCTTGATATCAGGATATTTGGCGAAGACTTCCTTGGCGGCTTTTGTCCGCTGATCGTCGACGGATGTCCCCGGGACACCCGTGATGGCGATGATGTTGCCCTTGCCGTTGAGCTTCTTGACCAGCCATTCGGCGGTCACCCTGCCGGCTTCCAGCTGGTCGATGTGGACGTTGTAGGCACAAGGCTCGGTGATCTCGGCGTCGTAGGCAAAGACCTTCACGCCCTTGTCGCAGGCATTCTTGACGACCTGGTTGAGCGCGGTCGGCGAGATCGGATACACGACGATGGCCTCGGCGCCGCTTTGCACCATTGCGTTGATCTGCTGAATCTGGCGTTGCGCGTTGGGGCCAGCGACCTGGACCTGCAGGTCGACCTTGTCGGCCAGGCTCTTGTGGGCGGCCATGGCCTTGACCATGTTGGCCGCCTCCGCCTGCCAATCATTGCCGATGTAGCTCATGCTGAGAAAGATCTTGTGCTTCTCGGCGGCCTGCGCGGCGGACAGGCCGAAGGCGCATGCAGCCATCCCGGCCAGCAGCGCGAGCCGCCGGACTTTCGATCCGATACTCATGTGAAACTCCTCCCAAACAGAACGACCGAATGCCTCCCAAGAGCACAAAACGTAACCCTTGCCATTCGATGCCGACGACCGTAACATGATTTGATCAAAGATCAATGATGAAATCGCTTAATATCAAAACGGGCGCCCGTGGGCGCTTGACGCGGCACCTTGAACCTTGCATTCCGGATGCAGGTAGCGTCGCCCTTGGGCGGGAAGGTTGACGGGAGATGGCTGGATCGGCGTTCAGAAAGCCGGGGGTCGAGATCGCACCCCTGTCCAGGGAAACCCTGCAGGACAGGGTCTATCGCCATGTCACCGAACTGATCCTCGACGGTAGCATCGTGCCGGGCGAGATGGTCACGGTTCAGAGCCTTGCCGATGCTTTTGGCGTCAGCCCGATGCCGGTCAGGGAAGCGTTGCGGCGCCTGACGGCCGCCAACGCGCTGATGGTGGTTTCAGGTCGGTCGATCGGCATTCCGGCATTAAGCCGCGCACGCCTCGTCGACCTCAGGAATGTCCGGTTCGAGATCGAGGCGATCGCGGCCGCATGGGCTGCGGAGCGTATGGGCGACCAGGCCGTGGCGCAGTTGCGCCAGCATCTGGATGCGCTCGAACAGGCCAATGCCGCCGGCGACGTCAAATCCTACCTGCGCGCCAACTACGCCTTTCATTTCTCGATCTATCGGGCAGCCGGTTCCGAGAACATGCTCAACATCATCGAGAACCTGTGGCTGCAGATCAGCCCCTACTTCAACATGCTGCACGATTCAGGAAACTACTCGACCGCCAACGAACACCATCAGGCGATGTTCGCGGCATTGAGAAACCGGGACGCGGAAGCCGTCAGGGCCGCGGTCCGCGCCGACATCGACGCCGCTTTCGACGTGCTGGTCGATCTTTTGAAGTAGCGCCCGACCCAGTCTCCGACCGCCTATCACATGCCGGCTCATCCCTGGTGATGGCAGAGCGCCAATGCGCATTTAACGGCCAGTGCGGGCTTCTTCGGGCTGATCGTATCCCCTGAGCGCGCCATCCAAGGTTCTGTTCACGGAGCAGTTCGTGGGCGAAACATCATTGTCATCTTCGTGCTGGAGCTTGCTGGGCGGCAGGCGATTACGCCGCAAACGCATGACCCTGCGCGCACGGTCATTATCGATTGCCAAAATCTGGTAGCGTGATTATACCAGTTGATAAGTAGACGACGGGCGATACCGTCGGCTGAGATGGAGTGGTGACCAGATGACAACGATTGCGCTGTTCGGGGCTGGCGGAAAAATGGGCTACCGCCTGTCGGCCAATTTTCGCGGGTCGCCCTATACGATACGCCATGTGGAGGTCAGCGATGCCGGCCGCGAACGGCTGAAGACCGGACTGGGTTTCGATACGGTCAGTGCCGACGAGGCGCTCAAGGACGCCGATGTGGTGATCCTGGCCGTCCCAGACACGCATATCGGCAAGGTAGCGGCCAGCATCGAGAGCAAGCTGGTATCAGGCACGATGGTGGTGGTGCTCGACGCGGCAGCACCCTTTGCCGGCCATCTGCCGAAGCGGCCGGACCTCACCTATTTCGTCACCCACCCCTGCCATCCGCCGATCTTCAATGACGAGACGGACATGGCCGCGAAGAAGGATTATTTCGGCGGCGTGAAGGCCAAGCAGCATATGGTCAGCGCCCTGATGCAGGGGCCGGAAGAGGACTACGCCAAGGGCGAGGCGATCGCGAAGATCATATGGGCGCCGGTGATGCGTTCGCACCGCGTCAGCGTCGAACAGATGGCGCTGCTCGAGCCTGGCCTTTCGGAGACGGTGTGCGCCTCGTTGCTGGTGGTCATGAAAGAAGCCGTCGACGAGGTCGTGGCGCGCGGCGTCGACCAGCAGGCGGCACTCGACTTCCTGCTCGGCCATATGAACGTGCTCGGCGCCGTCATTTTCGGCGAGACCAAGGGCGTTTTCTCGGACGCCTGCAACAAGGCGATCGAGTTCGGCAAGCCGGTGCTGATGCGTGACGACTGGAAGCGGGTGTTCGAACCGGAAGAGATCGCCGCCAGCATTCAGCGGATCACCTGAGAGAAGACAGGTGCTTGACGCAGCACCTCGAGGGCCCGGCATGTCATTGCCGACCCTCGGTTTTGGTAGCTCATCAGGTACATGTCACCTGAATTTGTGGTTGACTCATCATACCAGTTGGCTTAGCTGTTCATGGCTCGGATCGACAAGGTTTCGCAGGGAGCAGGATGCCTGGGCGAGTGGAGGAGGGCTGGGGAGCAACGATCCGTCTTGGGTAAGCCGGCAACGGTTTTTTGACCCAAGCGATCCGCGGCCCGCGCTGCCTGACGAATTCGGATGCAGACAAAGCCATTGGCCGATCAAGGCAATTTTTTCAAACGGGAGGACTTCATGAAACTCACACGCAGAATGACGCTTGCGGCTTTCGCCGGCATGCTGGCGCTTGGCACGGCAGTGCCCGCCTACGCGGCGGATCTCATCGCCATTATCACGCCCTCGCACGACAATCCGTTCTTCAAGGCGGAAGCCGTCGGCGCCGAAGCCAAAGCCAAGGAACTCGGCTACGAAGCGCTGGTGCTGGTCCATGACGACGACGCCAACAAGCAGTCCGAGCTGATCGACACCGCGATCGGCCGTGGCGCCAAGGCGATCATCCTCGACAATGCAGGCGCCGACGCCACCGTCGCCGCCGTGCAGAAGGCCAAGGACGCAGGCATTCCGTCCTTCCTGATCGACCGCGAGATCAACGCCACCGGCGTCGCCGTGGCGCAGATCGTGTCCAACAACTACCAGGGTGCCCAGCTCGGCGCGCAGGAGTTCGTCAAGCTGATGGGCGAGAAGGGCAATTTCGTCGAACTGGTCGGCAAGGAATCCGACACCAATGCAGGCATTCGCTCCAAGGGTTATCACGACGTAATCGACGACTATCCGGACCTGAAGATGGTCGCCCAGCAGTCGGCCAACTGGAGCCAGACGGAAGCCTATTCCAAGATGGAATCGATCCTTCAGGCCAACCCCGACATCAAGGGTGTGATCTCCGGCAACGACACGATGGCGATGGGCGCCTATGCGGCACTTGCCGCGGCGAACCGCAAGGACGTCATCGTCGTCGGCTTCGACGGATCGAACGACGTACGGGACTCCATCACGTCGGGCGGTATCAAGGCAACCGTGCTGCAGCCGGCCTTCGCGCAGGCGCAGAGGGCGGTCGAGCAGGCCAACGACTTCATCAAGAACAAGAAGTCGCCGGCCAAGGAAAAGCAGTTGATGGACTGCGTTCTGATCAATGGCGACAATGCCGCCAAGCTGGAGACCTTCGCGCTGACGAACTGAGCCAGCGTGATTTCAATAGCGAGGGGCGAAAATCGGTTTTCGCCCCTCGCCGCCATTTTCCGTGGGTCGCCCACGATGCTGAACGACAGGCCGCCATGCTGAACACCAAGCCGAACTGGCCGATCCTTACCGTGATGGTCGGCATCAGCCTGACCGCCTGCAAGATCCTGCCTACGAAATCGGAAGTCGGAGACAACGCTCCCGCCTTCAATCCAGACAAGATGGTCGAAGAGACATGGGCGGCAAAGGTCGTGCCCTATCTCCAGCAGAAAGCCGGACCGTTTGCGCAGGTTCACACCCTGGCGACAACCGATCCATCGGCTGCCGGCGCCAAATACGGCAATCCGAACAAGCAGGCGAATTCGCCTTGGACTTTCGCGGTTCGCCTGGAAGGCAAGATCGTCGCGGCCAACACGCAGTCGCGGGCGGCAACCGTCGACGTCGATGTCGAGGGCGACGGCAAGGCCGATGCACGGGTGCAGATCGGACCGGCGGTGCGCGGCACCGCGCTGCGCGACAGCCTGGACTTCATCCAGTTCAACGACTTCACCAACCAGATCGACTTCGCCCAGTTCGGCAAGGCGTTCAACAGCTACACCGACAAGACGGTGCTGTCCAAGCTGCCGCGCGAGGCGCTGGAAGGCCGCAGTGCCAAAGTGCTGGGTGCCTATACGCTGGGCAACGGCCAGGACCTGCCGCTGGTGACGCCGGCGGAGGCAGAGATCGGGCCGAAGCCATGAGCGCGACAGCAGAGCGCGAAATCATCCTGAAGCTCGAGGACGTCTCCAAGGTCTATTCCGGCACCGTTGCGGTCAAGCGCGCCAATTTCGAGGTGCGCAAGGGCGCGGTCAACGTGCTGGTCGGTGAAAACGGCGCCGGCAAGTCGACGCTGATGAAGATCATCGCCGGTGTGGAACGGCCGACCGCCGGCCGCATCCTGCTGGAAGGCGAAGAGGTTTCCTTCTCGTCATCCGGCGATGCGGTGAACCGTGGCATCGGCATGGTGTTCCAGGAGTTGAACCTGTTCGGCAACATGAGCGTCGCCGAGAATATTTTCGCCACCCGGGAGATCACCAACCGCTTCGGCAAGATCGACCGCGAGCAACAGGAAAACCGCGCTGCGGAATTTCTGGAACGCCTGCAAGCCGGCATCCGGCCCGATATGCTGGTCGAGGATCTGCGCATCGGTCAGCAGCAGCTGGTCGAGATCGCCAAGGCGGTCTCGCTCGACGCGCGCATCCTGATCATGGATGAGCCGACCTCGGCGCTGAGCGCGGCGGAGGTCGAAATCCTGTTCAAGGTGATCGCCGACCTCAAGGCGCGCGGCGTCGCCATCGTCTACATCTCGCACCGGCTGGAAGAGCTGATCCGCATCGGCGACTACATCACCGTGCTGCGGGACGGCCGCATCACCGGCCATGAGGAGATGAAGAACGTCGACACGCAGTGGATCGTTCGCCAGATGATCGGCTCCGATGCCAAGGACTTCGCCAAGGCCGACGGCCATCTTCCGGGAGAAGAGATTTTTCGTGCCGAGGAGATCTGCCTGCCCCGCGCCACCGGCGGACTTGCCGTCGACCATGTCTCGTTGTCGCTGCGTGCCGGCGAGATCCTCGGCATCTACGGCCTGATGGGCGCCGGTCGCAGCGAACTGTTCGACTGCATCATGGGCCGCCACGGCCATTCGACGGGTGAGATCTTCATTGGCGGTATAAAGGTCAAGGAGCGCGATACGACGCGGCGCATCCGGCGTGGCCTGGCATTGATCCCCGAAGACCGTCAGCGCGAAGGGCTGGTCTCGATCCTCTCGGTCGCCAGCAATTTGACGCTGGCCAGCCTATCGCGCTTTGCCCGCCTGTTCCATATCCGTGGCGCCGGCGAAAGGCAGGCGGTGACGCAGATGGTGCGGGAGCTGGCGATCAAGGTCGCCGATCCTGCGCAGGAGGTGTCGTCGCTGTCGGGCGGCAACCAGCAGAAAGTGGTGATCGGCAAGGCGCTGCTCACCGAACCCAAGGTGCTGCTGATGGACGAGCCCAGCCGAGGCATCGATGTCGGCGCCAAGGCCGACGTCTTCCGCACCATGCGCAAACTGTCCCGCGACGGTTTGGGGATTTTGTTCGCCACCTCCGACCTCGATGAGGTGATGGCGCTGTCCGACCGCATCGCGGTGATGAGCAACGGAAAACTGACCGGCATGTTCGACCGTGCCGAGGCGACGGAGGCGGCACTCGTGGCTGCATCCGCGCTTGGCCACGGACCGGTCCCACACACGGAGAGCACCGCCCATGACTGACATCCCAGCCAAGGCGGCCGCTCATTCCGCTTCCAGCGGCTCCGTGCTGTTGACGCTGATGAAGCTCAGGACCTTCATCGCGCTTATCGCCGTGCTGATCTTCTTCTCGATCGCGGCGCCGAATTTCCTGTCGACCGCCAATCTGATCCTGATGTCGAAGCACGTGGCGCTGAACGCGTTCCTGGCGATGGGCATGACCTTCGTCATCATCACCGGCGGCATCGACCTTTCGGTCGGCTCGATCGTCGGCCTGTGCGGCATGGTGGCCGGCTATCTCGTGCTCAATGGCATCGACCTGCAGATCGGCTACACCATCTATTTCAACGTCTTCGAGATCGCGCTGATCACGCTTGCCGTCGGCATATTGATCGGCGCCGTCAACGGCTTGCTGATCACCCGGCTGAACGTCGCGCCGTTCATCGCCACGCTTGGCGTGCTCTATGTCGCGCGCGGCCTGGCGCTGCTGTCGTCGGATGGCCGCACCTTTCCCAACCTCGTCGGCAAGCCGGAGCTTGGCACCACCGGTTTCGGTTTCCTCGGTGCAGGCCGGCTGCTTGGCCTGCCGGTGGCGATCTGGATCCTGATCGTCGTTGCACTGGGAGCCGCCTATCTCGCCAAATACACACCGCTCGGCCGCCATATCTTCGCCGTCGGCGGCAATGAACGGGCGTCGCGGATTTCGGGCGTCCGTGTCAACATGGTGAAGATGTTCGTCTATATGTTCTCCGGTTTCTGCGCGGCGATCGTCGGCCTGATCATCTCGTCCGAGCTGATGGCCTCGCATCCGGCAACAGGCGAAAGTTTCGAGCTCAACGCCATTGCGGCGGCGGTGCTCGGCGGTACCTCGATGTCGGGCGGGCGCGGCACGATCGGCGGCACCATCGTCGGCGCCTTCGTCATCGGCATTCTTTCGGACGGGTTGGTGATGATGGGTGTGAGTTCGTTCTGGCAAATGGTGATCAAGGGTCTCGTCATCATCGTCGCCGTTGTCGTCGACCAGGCACAACGCCGGCTTCAACAGCGCGTCACCTTGATGCAGATGGCGAAGGCGGGTTGAGCATGGCGGAGTTGCGTGGAGCGCTGATCGGCTGCGGCTTCTTTGCCGTCAACCAGATGCACGCCTGGCGCGGCATTGCGGGCGCTTCGATCGTTGCTATCTGCGACCGTGACCCGGAACGGCTCAAGATCGTCGGCGACCAGTTCGGCATAGCGAAGCGCTATACCGATGCGGCGGAACTTTTTGCCGGCGAAAGCCTGGACTTCGTCGACATCGCCACCACCGCGCCCAGCCATCGTCCGCTTGTCGAAATGGCGGCCGCTCATCGCGTTCCGGTGATCTGCCAAAAGCCGTTCGCGCCGACGCTCGCCGACGCCAAGGCAATGGTCGGGGCATGCGCGGAAGCCGGCGTGCCGCTGATGGTGCATGAGAATTTTCGCTGGCAGTCGCCGATCCAGGCGGTGCGCGCCGTGCTCGACAGCGGCGAGATCGGCACGTCTTTCTTCGGGCGCATCTCCTTCCGCTCCGGCTATGACGTGTTTTCCGGCCAGCCCTATCTAGCGACGGGAAAGCGCTTCATCATCGAGGACCTCGGCATCCATATCCTCGATATCGCCCGCTTCCTGCTCGGCGACGTCTCGACCATCACGTCGCGAACCGCCCGCGTCAATCCTAGTATCGCGGGCGAGGATGTGGCGACGATGCTTCTGGACCACAAGAGCGGCGCGACCTCCGTGGTCGACTGCAGCTATGCGACGAAGCTTGCCACCGAGCCGTTTCCCGAGACGCTGATCGAGATCGACGGCAGCGACGGAACGATCCGGCTGGCGCAGGGATACCGGCTCACCGTCACCGGCAAGAACGGCACGGTCGTCACCGACGTCTCGCCGCCGCTGCTGCCATGGGCGTCGCGGCCCTGGCATAACATTCAGGAAAGCGTCGTCGCCATCCAGCAGCATTGGGTAGACTGCCTGGCGAAGGGAATCGAACCGGCGACCTCGGGCGCCGACAATCTCAAGACGTTCGCACTGGTCGAGGCGGCTTACACCGGTGCCGCGAGCCGGCAACCGGTGCAGCTCGACGCCTTGCTTAAATGACCGCCGACGCATTCCTGCTCTACGGAACGCATGCCGTCGAGGCCGAACCAATCAGGCTACGCGCAGGCGCGCTCAGCGCCGACTTCGTCAACGGCAATCTGCGCACCATCCGGCATGGCGGCACCGAGGTGCTGCGCGCCATCGCCTATATCGGGCGTGACCGCGACTGGGGCACCTATGAGCCAAATTTGACGGACCTGATCATCAACCAGGCGGCCGACGCTTTTTCGGTCAGCTATTCGGCAAGCTGCCTGGCCCCCGATGGAAGCCGGCTCGGCTTCCGCGCCACCATCAAAGGCTCTGCCGATAGCCATCTGGCCTTCGAGGTCAGCGCCCTTCCCGAAAGCGATTTCGAAACCAACCGCTGCGGCTTCTGCATCCTGCATCCTATCGCCGACCTCGCCGGCAGCCCGGTCAAGGTCGAGCATACGGACGGCAGCGTGGAGGCGACAAAGCTTCCCGAACTGATAGACCCCTGGCAGCCTTTCAAGGATATCCGCGCCATCACCCATCAGGTTCGGCCTGGCGTCACCGCCGAATGCCGGATGGAAGGCGATACTTTCGAAATGGAGGACCAGCGCAACTGGTCTGACGCATCCTACAAGACCTATGTGCGGCCGCTGGCGCTGCCATGGCCGTATGTGCTGCCTGCCGGCCAAACCCTGCGCCAGACGATCAGCCTGCGCATCGCAGGTGAAGGCAAAGCACCGGCTGCCACCGTGACCAGCGAACCGGTCCGCGTTGGACTCGGCGAGGTCGGGCCAAGGCTGCCCGATGTCGGCGTGGTCATCTATCCCGAGGATGTCGAGACGGCGCTGGCGAACCTCTCCACGCTGGCGGCACTCGGCCCACAACAGCTGCTGTTTCACTACGATCCGACGCGTGGCCACGGGCTCGACGCCTTGCGCGCTTTCGCCCGACTGGCAACTGCCTACGCAGCCGAAACGACCCTCGAATGCGTCGTTGCCTGCGCTGGCGATCTCGACGCCGAGATGTCAGGTGTCGCCGGCCTGGTGCGCGAGGCCGGGCTAAAACTCTCGGCCATTGCCGTGTCGCCTTCGGTCGACCGGCAGTCGACACCGCCGGGCAGCACGTGGCCGGACTGTCCGCCGCTCGAGAACGTTTACGCGGCCGCGCGGCGCGCCTTTCCGGACATCCGGCTCGGCGGCGGCATGTTCAGCTATTTCACCGAACTCAACCGCAAGCGCGTGCCGGAGGACCAGCTCGATTTCGTCACCCATTGTACTTGCCCGATCGTTCACGCCGCCGACGATCTCAGCATCATGCAATCGCTGGAGGCGCTGCCTTTCATCACCCAATCGGCGCGGGCGATCTTCGGGGCGAAACCCTATCGGATCGGACCATCGACGATTGCCATGCGGCAGAACCCCTATGGCGGCGCGACCAAGCCCAATCCCGGGGGACAGCGCATCGCCATGGCCGACCGAGACCCGCGCCATGCCGGCCAGTTCGCGGCGGCATGGACGATCGGCTATGCCGCGCGCATCGCGCCCGCTGGGCTGGAACAGCTCACGCTCTCCAGCTTCACCGGACCGTTCGGCGTGCTGGCGTCATTTGGAGAACCCGTCGCGGAAGGAACACCCCGGCCGCTCTTCAGGGCCATCAAGGGGCTTTGCGAACTGGCCGGCCTTGCGCATGTGTCGGCAAGGACGAGCGATGAGACCAAGGTGCTGGCGCTGGCCGGGCGCTCCGCCTCGGGCAAGACAATCGCGTGGCTGGCGAACCTGACGGCGGACGAAGTGCCGGTCGACATTTCGGCTTTTGGCCGCGGCCATCTCGTGATGACGCCTTACGCGATCACCCGGCTCGGCTGAAGTTACTTTTCGGAATTCATCACATAGAGCGCGCGCGAGCGTTCGAGATGCTTGATCATCGCCTTCTCGGCGCCATCCGCATCCTTTTTCTCGATGCGGCCGATGATCTCTTCGTGCTCGGTCAGCGTGAACTTTTCCTTGCCGGTCCAGATCAGCATTTCGGTGTGGTATTCCTTCAGCCAGCCGAGCATCGCCTCACTAACGGCGACATAGATCGGATTGCCTGAGATCGCGGCGATCTGGGTATGGAATTTCATGTCGGCGGAGATGAAGGCTTCGGAATCGCCACGGAAGCCGCGCTGTTCGGCAACGGTGGCCCTGAGGCGCTGCACATCCTCGGCGGTGGCCTTTTCGGCGGCTTCCCTGACCATGCCGCGCTCGAAGAAGATGCGCGCGGTCTTCAGGTGCTCAAGCGCGTCCTTCGATGACGACAGGATGATCTTGGCGGCGCCATCGACCTGCTTGATGATCGACTTTGCCGTGAGCTGCAGCACCTTGGCGCGCTCGCCATGCGAGATCGCGACCAGGCCCATATTGCTCAGCGCCTGCATCGCCTCGCGAATCGCCGGCCTGCCGACCTCGAAGCGCTCCATCAGTTCGCGCTCCGACGGCATGTCGTCACCCGGCATCAATTCGCCGCTGGTGATCAGGCGCTTCAGCCGCAAGAAGACCTCGTCGGAAAGCTTGCGCCGGACAATCGGTTCCGAACGGTTCATCGTCGCGAATCACTCCCTTGAGCCGGCCCTATCTAACACTGCCGCCACATTTCCCGGAAATTGCCGCCTGTCGATCTGCCTAAAACTTCTAGCCGGATATGCCTTGCAATACTTATGTACTCATTATACCAGATTTAGAACACCGGTGAACCTTTTTCGAACGCCTCGGCTTAAGACAGCAGACCATGATCACCCTCACCTATCGCATCGAAACGCCTGGAAGCATCGAAGCGTTGGCCGCCAAGATCGCCAGCGACCAGTCGACCGGCACCTTCGTCGCGCTGCCCGGCGAGACCGAAGAGCTGAAGGCCCGGGTGGCGGCGCGCGTGCTGGCGATCCGGCCTCTGCCCGATGCCGAGCGGCCGTCACTTCCCGATGACGGCAGCGGGCCGTTCAAACGCGCCGATGTCGACATCGCCTTTCCGTTCGATGCCATCGGCACCGACCTTTCGGCGCTGATGACCATCGCCATCGGCGGCACCTATTCGATCAAGGGCCTCACCGGGATCCGCGTCGTCGACATGAAGCTGCCGGAGGATTTTCGCGGCGCGCATCCCGGCCCACAGTTCGGTGTCGCCGGCAGCCGCCGACTGACCGGTGTGACGGACCGCCCGATCATCGGCACCATCGTCAAGCCGGCGCTCGGGCTGCGGCCGCACGAGACGGCGGCAATGGTGGCGGAACTGATCGCCGCCGGCGTCGATTTCATCAAGGATGACGAGAAGCTGATGAGCCCGGCCTATTCGCCGCTGTCGGAGCGGGTGAAGGCAATCATGCCGCTGATCCTCGACCATAAGCAGAAGACCGGCAAGAAAGTGATGTATGCCTTCGGCATTTCGCATGCCGACCCGGATGAGATGATGCGCAACCACGATCTGGTGGCGAAGGCCGGCGGCAATTGCGCTGTTGTCAACATCAATTCGATCGGGCTCAGTGGCATGGCGTTCCTGAGGAAGCGCTCCAGTCTGGTGCTGCATGCTCACCGCAACGGCTGGGACATCCTCACCCGGCACCCCGGGCTAGGTATGGGCTTCAAGGTCTGGCAGCAATTCTGGCGACTGCTCGGCGTCGACCAATTCCAGATCAACGGCATCGCCTCGAAATATTGGGAGCCGGATGACTCCTTCGTCGAGTCGTTCAAGGCGGTGACGACGCCGATCTTCTCACCTGAGGACTGCGCCTTGCCGGTCGCCGGCTCCGGCCAGTGGGGCGGGCAGGCGCCCGAGACATATGCGCGGACCGGCCGGACCGTCGATCTTCTCTATCTCTGCGGCGGTGGCATCGTCAGCCATCCGGACGGGCCGGGCGCCGGCGTGCGTGCCGTGCAGCAAGCCTGGCAGGCGGCGGTCGACGGCATTCCGCTTGCCGACTTCGCCCTGAACCACCCTGAACTGGCGCGGTCGATCGAAAAATTCGGCGACGGCAAGGCAGCCTGAAGCCATGCAGAACCTGCTTCTCAGCTATTATGGCGACGACCTGACCGGCTCGACCGATGTCATGGAGGCGCTTGAGCTCGGCGGCGTGCCGACCGTGCTGTTCATGCGCCAGCCGGACGATGCCTTGCTTTCGCGGTTTGCCCATTGCCGGGCGATCGGCCTCGCCGGCACCAGCCGCAGCGAGACGCCGCAGTGGATGGACATGCATCTGCGCGATGCCTTTGCCTGGCTGAAGACACTCAACGCCGCGATCTGCCACTACAAGGTTTGCTCGACCTTCGATTCCAGCCCAACGGTCGGCAGCATCGGCCGGGCCATCGAGGTCGGCCGCTCGGTGTTCGCGCAGGATAGTGTGCCGCTGCTGGTCGGCGCGCCGCAGCTCAAGCGCTACACCGCCTTCGGCCATCTATTCGCCGCCTATCGCGACCAATATTTCCGCATCGATCGCCACCCTGTGATGAGCCGCCATCCGACGACGCCGATGGATGAGGCCGATCTCCTGATCCATCTGTCGCGGCAGACGGCGCTGAGCTCCGGGCTGATCGACCTTGCAACGCTGCAGTCCGCGTCGCGATCGGCCGCGTTCGATCGCCTGACCGGAAACGGCACCCCCATCGTGCTTCTCGATGTCGACAATCTGGAAACGCAGGCTCTGGCCGGCAAGGAGATCTGGCGCGTTCGCAAGCCAGGCGGTTCTTTTGTCGTCGGCTCGTCCGGGGTCGAGTATGCATTGCTGGCCGAATGGGCGTCGAATGACATTGTCGGCGCTGGACAAGGTTTTACGCCGCCGGGCGCAGCCGAGCGGATAGCCGTCGTGTCGGGCAGTTGTTCGCCGACCACCGAGCGGCAGATCCGGCATGCCCTGACCGACGGTTTCGACGGCATCGAGGTCGATCCCGTCGAGCTGGTTTCGGAGTCTTCGCAGCAGGCGATCGCGCGCGCAACGGCAAGCGGCCGTGCCAGTCTGCAAGCCGGGCGCAGCGTCATCCTCTACACCGCGCTTGGCCCCGATGCCGACAGGGGCGCCGAAATCGACCGGCAGGAAGGCGCCCGCCACAGGCTTGGCCGCGGCCTTGGAGAAATCCTTCGCAGCCTGACGATCGAACAGAATTTGCGGCGCGTGGTCATTGCCGGCGGCGACACGTCGAGCCACGCACTCGGCGAGATGGGTGTCGATGCCCTGACAATTCGCATGCCGCTGCCCGCTTCGCCTGGCTCGCCGCTCTGCGTTGCCCACTCGCGCGTCAAGGCGATCGACGGCTTGGAGGTCGCGCTCAAGGGCGGCCAGGTCGGAACCGATCGCTATTTCTCAGCCATCCGCGACGGCCTCGGCACTTGAACCAGCCGACACCTGGATTTCAGGAGCCGCTGTGCGAGAGCACTTCAACACGCGAAATGCGCCTTGCCGGGTGGAAATCCCGGTAACACCCGGTACTATCTGCGAAAATGCCGAAATCGGGAGGACGTCGGGTGCAGACCAAGAAGATCATCAACGATGGCAACCGCGCCGTTGACGAGATGCTGGAAGGCATCCTGGCAGCGCATCCCCGCCATCTCAAAAGCGTGGACGGCAGTCCACGCTCCATCATCGCCCGCGACGGACCGCGCCAGGGCAAGGTGGGCCTCGTGATTGGCGGCGGTTCGGGCCACGAGCCGAGCTTTCTCGGCTTTGTCGGCAAGGGATTGGCTGACGCTGCGGCCATCGGCAATGTCTTTGCCTCGCCGCCGCCGGACCCGATCCTCGAATGCGCCAAGGCAGTCAGCGGCGGCGCCGGCGTGCTCTTCATGTACGGCAATTATGCCGGCGACGTGATGAATTTCGACATGGCGGCCGAGATGGCCGCCATGGACGACATCGAGGTGCGCACGGTGCTGAGCACCGACGACGTCGCCTCGGCACCGCGCGACCAGCGGCACAAGAGGCGCGGCGTCGCCGGCAATTTCTTCATCTTCAAGGCGGCCGGCGCCGCCTGCGACCGGATGTTGTCCTTCGACGAATGCGAGCGCGTCGCCGGCAAGGCCAACGACCATACCTTCACCATGGGCGTGGCGCTGTCGCCCTGTTCGCTGCCGCAGACCCGCCGGCCGAATTTCGAGATCGGCCCGGACGAGATGGAGATCGGCATGGGCATCCACGGCGAGCCCGGCATCGCGCGCGAAAAGTTGAAAACAGCCGACGAGATCACCGACGAGATGCTGGACAGGATTCTCGACGAGATGGCGCCGGCGCGCGGCGACAAGGTCGCGGTGCTCGTCAATTCGCTGGGCTCGACGCCGCTGATGGAACTCTACATCATGAACCGGCGCGTGAAGCAGAGGCTCGATGAGATCGGTGTGTCCATACACGCAAGCTGGGTCGGCAATTACTGCACCTCGCTCGAAATGGCCGGGGCCTCGATCACTCTGCATCGGCTGGACGGCGAGTTGCAGACGATGCTGGACCACCCCTGCGACTGCGCCATGTTTCGCGCCGGCTAAACCCACTTCTGTGGCAAGGACTAAGACATGACGACAATCGACACCGCCCGCCTTGTCGCGATGTTCGCGGCGATCGCAACCGCCATGTCGGCCGACAGGGACCGACTATGCGCGCTTGACGGAGTTATCGGCGACGCCGACCACGGCATCGCGATGGAGCTTGGATTTTCCGCGGCACGCGATGCAGTCGCCGCACTGGACACCGAGGCCACTGATCCGACCACCTTGCTGAACACGGCGGCAAAGTCGTTCCTGAATGCGGTTGGCGCCTCCTCCGGTCCGCTCTATGCGACCGCGTTCATGCGCGCCGCGGCAGCCGTCAAGGGCAAGACGACGCTCGACGACGCGGACGTGGTCACTCTGTTCCAGGCGATGGCCAAAGGCATTCAGGATCGCGGCAAGGCCGAGCCAGGCGAAAAGACGATGATCGATGCATGGGCGCCGGCTGCGCAGGCGGCGGGCGAAGCGCTGACCTCCGGCAAGGATCTGGCGGGCAGTCTCGAAGCTGCTGCACAAGCGGCAAACGCCGGCGCGGAGGCGACCAAGTCGATGGTCGCCACCAAGGGCCGGGCATCGCGCCTCGGCGAACGCTCGCTTGGCCACATGGACCCGGGCGCCGCCTCCGCCGTGACCGTGATCGAGGCGATGCGGGTCGCCTTGACCACCTGATCAGTAACGGGCCTTCCGCGCCTCAGCGCTTGGCGTCGAGCTTGTCGATGGCCTGCACGTTTGTGGCGGAGGGGCCATTCGGATCGAACTCCGAGGCCAACCATGCGTCGGCGATCGATTTCGCCAGTTCGGGACCGATGACGCGGGCGCCCATGGTGATGATCTGGGCGTTATTGGACTTGGCGGCGCGCTCAGCGGAATAGGTGTCGTGGGTCAATGCGGCGCGAATGCCCGGGACCTTGTTGGCGGAGATGCTGACGCCGATGCCGGTGCCGCAAAACAGGATGGCCCGGTCGTAATTGCCGTCGAGAATTTCGTGGCCGACCGAGGCGGCGATATCGGCGTAGAATCCGGCCTGGCTTAGGTCGACGACCTGCAGTTCCGGCTTGGTGGCGAGATGCTTGGCGATGACGTCGAGCAACGGCTTGCCGGCGCTGTCGGCTCCGAGTGCGATCTTCATGATGATGAGCTCCTTTGCTTGGTCTTTTAGCGGTCAGCGCGCGATGGCGGCCGACGCCTTTTTCAGAATGTCGATATAGCCTTCCGCTTGCCACGCCGAGCGGCCGATGAACAGGCCATCGATATGCGGCTGGCCGATGAGTTCGGCCGCGTTGCCGGGATTGACGCTGCCGCCGTAAAGCACAGGCGGGGCAGCCGGCAGCCGGTCGGCGGCAACCTGCTTGATCAGCGCCTGCTGCCTGTCGGCATAGTCGGCGCTGGCGGGAATGCCCTTCTCGCCGATCGCCCAGACGGGCTCGTAGGCAAAGAGGATTTCAGCCTTCAGTTGATCGCCGCTCAGCTCTTGCAGCGCGCCGAGAACCTGTGCCGTCAACACCGCCTCGGCGCGGCCTGATTCACGCTCAGCCAACGTCTCGCCGACGCAAATCAGCGGCACGAACCCGTGCCTGACAGCGGCCGCCGTTTTCAGTCCCACAGTCGCGTCCGTTTCGCCGAAATGCTCGCGACGCTCGCTATGGCCGAGTTCGATCACATCCAGCCCACAGTCTTTCAGCATCACTGGCGAGATCTCTCCCGTCCAGGCACCGGCGTCGGCCCAATGCATGTTCTGGGCGCCGACTTTCACGCGGGTGTTGGCCAGCGCCGCTTTGACCTGGCGCGCGGCGGTGAACGGCGGAATGACGAAAGGCTGTATCGCCTGATCGAAGTCAGGCACGAAGGCCGCCAACGCATCGGCGAACTGCAGCGCCTCGGCAAGCGTCTTGTTCATCTTCCAGCTCGTGCCGACCCAATATGGGGTCATTCTTTTCTCCTTCAACGCGCGTTTTTCCTGGCCACCATCGGTGCCGGCGTCTAGCCAGCATTTCACTCAAGCCCGAGGCTTGAGACTGTCGCGACCGCTGTCGATATGAGGCGCCCAGAAATCCACCGACTCGCGGATCATCTCGATAACCTGATGGTCGACTGGTTCCCTCTCCCTGAAGGAAAGTTCAAGGCAAATTTCATTGTCGGTTCCACCGCCCTGCCGAACCGCGTCCAGCAACTTCTGCGGCACTATGCGGCCATCCTTGTTGTAGGCGGCCGTGAACGGCCAGTGCCCGCCCTTATTCATCGACGACTGCTTGATGTGGATGATCGGCGATTGCAAGGGAAACGCTTTCGCCCAGGCATAGGGATCGGTGTCGGCAGGGTTGGGCGAAGTGACGTCGCCATGGTCGATGTCGACCATCATTTTCATCGGTATGGGCAGCTTCGCCGCGTCGATGGCGCCTTGCAGCGTGGCGCAGCTTTCGATCGTGTGGCCGAACTCGCGGCCGACCGACATCGGCTCCCAGAACAGGTATGTCAGACCCGCCGCCTTGGCGTGTTCGGCCACCTCGCGCCAGCATTCGAGGGCGATATCGAGAAGCACTGCCCGCCGTTGCGGATCGTCAAAGTCCTTGTGGGTGAAGATGGCGAACTGCGTGCCCATGCCCGACGCACCGAGTTCCGCGGAAATATCGGCGAAGGTCTTGAACCAGTCGACATAGTAGCGCCGGACATCCGCGTCCGGATGGCCGAAGTGATTGAGCCGGCCATAAGGTCCGGTCATGCCGGAGGTGATCCGCACGCCGGTCCGCGAAAGCGCCCTGTCGAACAGGCGCAGGAATTTGGCAATCGTTGCCGCCGGCCAGCCCGGATTGACGAATTCATGCGTCAGCTGCACGTCGCGGATACCGATGCCATAGGCAATCGCGTCGATCAAATCGTCCGGATCGGCGAAACGGTTGACCAGCGGATTGGTGTTGAGGGAAAGCGTGAAGGCCATCAGTCTGCCGTCGCCATGATGTTATCGAACCAGTCTTCGAATGCTTTCCGCTCGGCCGCATTGAGATGCAGGCCATGTTTGGTGCGGCGTTCCAGAATATCGGCTGATGTGCCGGCCCATTCGGTCTCGGCCAGGAACCTTGCCTCCCGCTCATACAGGTCGGGACCGAAGCGGCGGCCGAGATCCGCCTCGCGCTGTGCGCCGGCGAGCAATTGCCTGGCACGGGTGCCGTAGCTTCGAGCGTAGTGCTTCACCAGCGACGGGCTGAGCCATAAAAACTCGGAATGCAGATCGCTCAGGAACTGCTCGAAGTCCGCATTGGGCAGGTCGCCTCCCGGCAAGGGGATTTTGGCCGTCCAGGCTTTCTTCATCATCGGAAAAAACGGCTGGATCTTTTCCAGCGCATGTTCCGACAGCTTGCGGAAGGTGGTGATCTTGCCGCCGAACACCGACAGCAGCGGCGCGTTGCCATTGGAGGCGTCGAGTTCGAAAATATAGTCGCGCGTCACCGCGCTTGGATTGTCGGCATTGTCGTCATAGAGCGGACGCACGCCTGAGAAACTATGGACCACGTCCTGTGACGTCAGCTGTCGCTTGAAATAGCGATTGACCACCTTGATCAGGTAATCGACTTCGCTTGCCTCGGCGACCACTTCCTCGGGCCTGCCTTCGTAGGGAATGTCGGTCGTGCCGATCAGCGCCAGATCGTTCTCGTAGGGGTTGACGAAGATCACTCGCTTGTCGTTGTTCTGGATGAGATAGGCCTGCCGCCCCTCCCAGAATTTGGGCACGACGATATGACTGCCTTTCACCAGGCGAACATTGCGGGTGGAGTTCTGCCCGGCGACTCGGCTGACAATGTCGTTGACCCACGGCCCGGCCGCGTTGACCAGCGCCCGCGCCCGGACCTTCGTCACCGCACCCGTGCGACCATCCTGCATGTCGATCGACCATAGTCCGTTTTCGCGGCGGGCCGCGACACAGGCGGTGCGCGTGAGCACTCTGGCACCGCGCTGCCTGGCATCCAGGGCGTTGAGCAGCACCAGGCGCGCATCGTCGACCCAGCAGTCGGAATATTCGAAACCGCGCTTGAATTCGTCCTTGATCGGCGCGCCTTCCGGCGCAGTCCTGAGGTTCAGTGTTCGTGTCCCCGGCAGGCGTTTACGGCCGCCAAGGTGGTCGTAGAGAAACAGCCCGAGCCGGACCAGCCATGCCGGCCTGTCTTGCGGGCTGTGCGGAAGAACGAAGCGCATCGGCCAGATGATGTGCGGCGCTGCCTCGAGCAGCACCTCGCGTTCGATCAGTGCTTCGCGAACCAGCCGGAATTCATAATATTCGAGGTAGCGCAGGCCGCCATGCACCAGCTTGCCGGAGCGCGAGCTCGTGCCTTGCGCGAGATCGTCCTTTTCGCACAGGATGACGGACAGCCCGCGACCTGCCGCATCACGCGCTATGCCGGCTCCATTGACGCCGCCGCCGATCACGAAGAGATCGACGACATCTGTTGTATTGCTCAAGATCTTGCTCCTGTGCGGTGCGCCATGCCCTTCCACACCGGCCGAAGCGCCTGACGCGCTGCAACGAAGGAAGGGAAGAGGGCATCATAGGTATGCGAAAGCGCCTCGTCATAGGCATCGCAGTCGCCGAGAAGCGGCGTCACCCATTCGGCGGCGCAGTCTTCCATCGAGCCATAGACGCCGAGGCCGACGGCCGCCATCATCGCGGCGCCTGCCGCGCCGGCTTCCTGGCGACTGCTGGTGCGCACCTGCGCCCGGGTCGCCGCCGCGATGATGCGGCGTAGGGAGGGGCTGCGCGCGGCGCCGCCCGACAGGCGGATCTCGCTCGGCACGGCGCCCATCGCCTGGTAGCAATCGCGTGCGGCGAAGGCCAGTCCCTCGAGGACGCCGCGTGCCAGATCGCCAAAGCCGTGCTTGACCGAAAGGCCGATGAAGCCAGCGCGTGCGTCAGGATCGACGAACGGTCCTCTTTCACCGGCCAGCGATATATAGGGCTGGTAGATCAGCGAACCAGGCTCCGATGCTTCCACCCAAGCGTCGAGGGCCTTCAGCAACTCGTCATGAGAAGGCTTGCCGCCAGCCGTCGCGAGCACGTCGCGCGCAAGGCCAAGCACCCAGTCTATGTTGAGCGTCGCCGCCATGTTGGATTGCAATTGTGCAAAGGCGCCTGGAATAGGCATGGCGATCGTGTAGCCGGAGCCATCGTCGTTCAGCACGACATCGTCGGGAGTGGCGGCAAAGCGTGTGTGTATGCCGGTCGAGCCGATGACCGTGCAGCCGACATTGCCCGAGGGATCATAGAGGCCGGCTCCGAGCGCCGTCATGACCATATCGACGTAACCCAGCACCACCGGCGTGCCTTCGAGCAGGCCAGTCTCTGCCGCCGCCGATCGCGACAGCGGATGATGGTCGGTGGTGCCTTCGAGCATGGGAGGCAACAGGCGGCGATGCGTCGTCAGATCCAGGATGTCGAGGGCTTCGTCGGAATAGCTGCGCGACCGAAAATCGCCGAAGGTGAAGGTTCCCTCGGAGGGATCCGTGGCGCGTTCGCCCGTCATCTTGAAGTAGAGCCAATCCTTGCAATGCAGTGCGGTCGCCGCCCGCTCCAGCATGTCGGGATGGTTCTTTTTCATGAAGGCAAGCTGGGCGCCTTGCTGGCAGGAATTCAGCCCCGTGCCGGTCAGCTCGAACCGCCTGCGATCCCGGGGATCGGCGCGCATCTCGTCCACCAGATGTCCAGCTCGGGCATCAAGCCACAGCCAGGCGCGCGAGACAGGCAAGCCGTCGCCATCGATCAGCCAGGTTCCGTCGCCCTGCCCGGTGATGGCCACCGCCGCGGTTCGTTGCGCGAGGTCGGGAACCTTGGCCGCGAGATCGCGAACGGTCCGCGCCATGTCGCGCCAGGTCTGGTCGAGGTCCTGCTCGGCGCCGCCGCCTTCCAGCGTGACGAAGCTATTGGGCACCGACGTCATGGCGAGCTGCCGCCCGGACAGGTCGAAAGCGATCGATTTGATCACCGACGTTCCCGCGTCGATGCCGATCAGCAGGTCTTTCATGCCGCAAATTCCGGTTGGTTGCGAAGGCGGTTCACGAGGGCAGTCATTTCGTAGAAGAGGCAGGGAGTGTCCGCAAGGACACCCCCTGTACAGGTATTACTCAGACAACACGAAGGGTGCGGTGTACTTGTCGACATTGTCCTTGGTGATGAGAAGGCAATCGAACAGCTGCTTCTCGGTCGCCGCACCGGTGGCACCCGTCTTGATAAACGAATCCGCCTGCTGCACGGCCTTGGCCGAGAAGATGGCGACCGGCTGAAGCACGGTGTACTGCAGTTCGCCGGACTTGATCGCCGCAACCGCATCCGGGGAGCCGTCGAAGCCACCGACCTTGATGCCGGCGAGCTTGCCGGCTTCCTTCAGCGCCGCAACCGCGCCAAGCGCCATCTCGTCATTGCCGCTGATCACGGCGATGATGTCGGGATTGGCCTGCAGCATGCTCTGCATCTTGTCGTGGCCCTGGGTACGATCCCAGTTGGCGACCTGCGAAGCAGCCTTTTCGAGATCCGGGTACTGGCTCAGCACAGTCGCGTACCCGTTCGAGCGCGTGGCGGCGTTGTTGTCAGACGGGGCGCCGAGCAGTTCGACATATTTGCCCTTTTCGCCGACGGCCTGCACCCACTGCTGGGCACCGAGAGCAGCACCCTGCGCGTTATTGGAAACGAGCTGACCCTTGGCGAGGCCTTCCTGATTGATCTCGGCATTGACGAGGAACACCGGGATGTTGGCTGCAATCGCCTTCTTCACCGCACCGACAGAGCCGTCGGCGTTGGCCGGATCGAGGATGATCGCCACCGACTTGTTGGTGATGGCGGTGTCGATCAAATTGCTTTCGGTATTGGTATCGCCCTTGTGGGCACCGACATTGGCCGTATAGCCAAGCTTTTCAGCCTCGGCCTTGGCGACGTTGCCCTCGGTCAGCCAGTAGGGGTTGGCCGGATCGTTGACGATGATCGAGATCAGGCCCGCGGCTGACGCGGCGGCCGTGAACCCGACGACCATCGCGGCGGCGAGCAGACTTTTCAGCATGGTTTTCATGTACATTCCTCCAATGATTACGCGGTGTTGCTGCCAGTTCACCTGGCAGTCTTCCCTTGGGCAGGATTGGCCGGTTCGGCCTTCCCCCGTTTCTGAGAAGTCGGTTGGCCACCTGACGCGCTTGGGAGCTTGCTACGGCGGCGATACTGAACGGCATTGAGGAGCACGGCGAGCACGATGACCGCGCCCGTGAACACTGTCTGCCAGTAGGATGAGATGCCGATGATCACCAGACCGTCGGACAGGAAGCCGATGACGAAGGCCCCAAGCAGGGTTCCGCGGATGTTGCCGCGCCCGCCGGTCAGTGCCGCGCCGCCGATGACGACGGCCGCGATGGCCGTCAGTTCGTAGGTGGTGCCGGCGGTCGGTCCAGCCGACGTCAACTGCGAGGACAGGATCAGGCCGGCGATGGCGGCACAGATGCCCGACAGCACATAGACGGAAATCTGCACCGTCTTGACCGGAACGCCGGAGAGTTCGGCCGCGCGCTCGTTGCCGCCCGAGGCGTAGAGCCAGCGCCCGAAAGCGGTGCGGTTCAAGACGATGCTGCCAATGAGCGCGATGACCACGAGAACCACGACGCCCGTCGGCACGCCGAACAGGCGGTTGAAGCCAAGCGCATCGAAGCCGGTGTTTCCGAGCTCGGGCTTGCCGCCGAGATTGTTATAGGTCAGGCCGCTGGTCATCAGCAGCGCCAGGCCGCGTGCCATGTACATGACGCCGAGCGTGGCGACGAAAGCCGGAACCTTGAAGCGCGCGATGAGCACGCCGTTGATCAGTCCGACGACGGCGCCGAGCATGCAGGCCAACACCGCGACCACCCAGACCGGCGGATAGAGAACGACATCCAGCCAGGTCAGCGTCACGCCTTGCATCAGGAACCCGGCAACGACACCGGCCAAGCCCAGCGTCGACCCCACCGACAGGTCGATACCGCCATTGAGGATGACGAGCAGCATGCCGATCGCGAGGATTCCGAAGATGGCGACATGCGAGGCCATGGTCAGGAAATTCGCCACCGAGAGATAGTAGGGCGACAGGATCGAGAACACGACGATGATGACGATCAGGGCAAAGAAAGCGCGACCCTCGAGCAGCAGCTTGGCGAGATCGAAGCCTTCGCCGCCCGCGCTTGGACTGGACTGTTTTCTGGCCTGGCTGACGTCGGTCATTGGTCTGGGCTCCGAAATTCTGGTGATCAGGCGACCACGGCTTCGCCAGAGGCGGCCATGATCTGCTCTTTGGTGGCGTTGGCGCCGAATTCAGCTGAAATCCTGCCACGCCGCATGACGACGATGCGGTGGGCAATGCTGAGGCATTCGTTGACCTCAGAGGTCGAGAAGACGACCGCAAGCCCTTGCGCGGCGCGTTCGCTCAGCAAGCGGAAGACCTCGGCCTTGGCGCCGACATCGATGCCACGGCTCGGTTCGTCGAGAAGGATGACTTTTGGGTTGGTCGTCAGCATCTTGCCGATGACGACCTTCTGCTGATTGCCGCCCGACAGCGATCCGATCATGGCATTGCCGCCTGCGGTCTTTATGGTCACCTTGCGGATCGAATCCTCGACCAGCCCACCCTCCTTGGAACGGGACAGAAACAGCCCCTTGGCGAACGCCTCGATGCTGGCCAGCGAGAGATTGCGGCCGACGGTCATCGTCTGCACCAGCCCGTCGCGCTGGCGGTCCTCGGGGACCAGCACAAGACCTCTGGAGATGCGCTGGGCAATGCTCAGTCCCGAAACGTCCTCGCCTTCCAGAAGCGCGCGGCCGCCCGCCATCGGCACCCGTCCGGCGACGGCTTCCAGCAATTCCGTGCGCCCGGCGCCCATCAGCCCATAGATGCAGACGATCTCGCCTGCCCGGACATCCAGCGACAGGTGGTCGACGACGGAATAGCCCGAGCCCGAAGTGTCGACGACGCTGACATCCTCGATCGACAGGGCGACCTCACCGAACGCATGGCCGGTCGGCGGCGAGCCGAGATCGAAGTTCTCGCCGACCATGTTGCGGACGATCCACTCGAGGTCGATGTTTCTGGCTTCAGCCGTCGCCGTTATCGCCCCGTCGCGCAGGACAACGGCGTAGTCGGTGATCTGCAGCGCCTCTTCGAGGTGATGTGAGATGTAGACGATGGAAACGCCGCGGCTGGTCAAATCGCGGATCACCTTGAACAGCACCTCCACCTCTGTGGCGCTGAGCGCCGAGGTCGGCTCGTCCATGATCAGGATGCGCGAATCGACCGACAGCGCCCGCGCGATCTCGACGATCTGCTGTTGGCCCAGGCGCAGATCCTCGACCAGGGTCATCGGGTCGATGTCCTCTTCGAGATCAGCCATCAGCGCGCGCGCCTGGCGCGATTCTTCGGCGAAGTCGAGGCCGGTCCTGGTGCGCAGTTCGCGGCCCATGAAGATGTTGTCGCGAACGCTGAGATTGGGCGCCAGGCTCAGTTCCTGGTGAATGATCGAGATGCCGCGATCGCGTGCGTCCGAGGATGAGGAAAAACTGACGAGATTGCCGTCGAGCACGATGTCGCCGGATGTCGGCGTGACCACGCCGGAGAGGATCTTCATCAGCGTCGACTTGCCGGCGCCATTTTCTCCGAACAGCGTGGTGACCTTGCCGCGATGGATGTCGAAATTGACGCCCTTGAGTGCATGGACGCCGCCATACGACATGACGATGTTGCGCGCCGAAAGCACGGCGTCGCCATTCGCGGGTCCGGTGTCGGCAGCCGCGCTCATTTGACCTCCAGCCTCACCGGAGTGACCAGCCAGCTCTTCGGGTTGACCAGCTTGAATGCGCCGACCACCGATATGGTCTTGCCGGTCAAGGTGCTCGTATCGACCTTGGCCAGGATTTCCTTCTTCATCTCGTTGTTCAGCGCCGAACCGGCGTCCTGGTATTCGATCTGGTTGGTGAACTGGCCGAATGTGATCTTGCCGGTGGCGTCGCGAAGCTCGGTGCCGTTGATCGCCGGTCCCGTCTGCACGCGGATCATCAGCGTGTCCGGCACACCTTCGACGGCGACTTTGTAGATGCCCGATTTTCCTTCGCCGACGACGCCGGTGAACTTCACCGAGATGACCGGCCCAACGCCCGCCGGCACGCCGTATTCCTTTTCCGCCGTTGCCCTGTCCTTGGTGATCGCCGTCGCCACCGTTGCCGCGTCGGCGGCACGCGCTTCGACATCGGCCTGCACCTTGGGAAACTCCGACTTGCCGTAGTCGGCGGCGGAAAAGACGGCGCTGCGGACATCGCCGGCAGAGCCGATCCTGACCACGTTGGTGTCGAGCGCCATGGCGCCGAGCAGGACGACAACCGCAGCGCCGGCAAGTACCCGACGCAAGCCGGGCGAAGCCGGCCTGGTTGGTGCGGGGGCGGCCTTCGCGCTCATGACGCAACCGCCGGCAAGGCTGATCCGCGCTTGTCACGCATTTGACGATCCTCCGTTCACATGGCGCTTCGCACCATTGGGTTTGTTCTGTTCGACAAGGGCACGGGCGGTGGACTCGTCAGTGATCAGCCCGCTCAGATAGCGGCTTTCGAGCACCGCCTTGATGGCGCGTATTTTCACCTTGCCGCCGGCGACTGCGACGATCCGACGGCCCTTCAACTGGTCCCGCGGAAGCGCCAGGATTCTGTCCGACAGCGCCGTTTCCACCGGGCGTCCCTTGTCGTCGAAGAAGTGGGCGAGCAGCTCGCCGACGCCGCCATCCCGTTTGACCTCATCGATTTCGGAATGTTCGATCATGGCGGTAGCGACCAGCGAGGCTTCCCGTTCGGCGGTGCCTATGCCGACGAACATCAGGTCGGACCGGCTTGCGAGGTCGAAGACATCGCTGATGCCGCGCTGGCCAAGCAGCACTTCACGGTCCTCGGCGGTGTTGGCGACGAAAGGCACCGGCATCACATAGGCCTGCGCGCCGGTCCGCTCGGCCAGCCGATGCATGACATCGTGCGGGTTGGCCGCGAATTTGCGCGTCACGCCGCCAAGCAGCGAGACGAAACGGATATGGGCAGCGGCGGTGCGCGTCAGATACTCGACGCTTGCGGCAAGGGTACGGCCATGGCCGACGCCGATCAGCATGTCCTCGCCGCGATCGATCTCCCGCTTCAGAAACTGAGCGCCGGCGATGCCAAGGGCCTTCAGCGGCAGCTCGTCCTGATCGAGATCAGGAACGACCTCGCAGTAATCCAGCCCGTAAGCATTGATCAGCTGCTGCTCGAGGTCGATGCATTCGCCGACATCGCCGTCGATGATTACCCTGACAAGGCCATCCTGGGTGGCCCGGGTGATGAGCCGATGCGCCTTGAGGCTGGTCAGGCCGAGCCGCTTGGCCACCTGGGCCTGCGTCAGCCCCCCGGCATAGTGAAGCCAGGCCGCGCGGGTGGCGAGGCTGGACTCATGATCGCGGTTAGCGGCTCCGCCGGATTTCAAGACATCTCCTCCCTGAGATGATATTATTATCTTTGTGTGCAAAAATTTTCACATCCCTGCATCGCTGTCAATCCCTCGCCGGATTTGGCGCATGCACATACGGGGAATTCACAGTTCTCGCCCTTCCCGAAACGCCGGTCTGCCGGCATTTCGGCGGGCAACATCGACCTATTAGGAGGTGAGCATGTCACTTGATCATACGGCTATGTTAATTTAACGTCAATCTGTGTTATTTCGTGTCTGAGCCAGTAGAATTGCACAGCCATCGGCTATCCAATTTTTTGCTAACTAACTGTTTCTCAATAATAATATCTAATATCGCAAAATCCCAACCCGCCTGTGAGTTGAGCGATTGGGGATGCGGCGCATCCTTAGGCAAACCGACCGGATTGCCTTGGGAAAGAGCATCGGCGACGGAATGATCAGCCCAGCCGCATCAGGTTCCGGTCCTCGAGTTCCAGGGCGGCGGCCTCGACTTCCTCTGCGAGGCGCCCGGCGCTCCAGCCCAGCGCCCGTCCGGCAATCGTCGCAATCTCCTGCAGATCCCGGCCCGTCAGTGACCCTGATATCGCCAGGGTGCTGCGGCGCATGACGATATCGGCCAGATGTTCGACGAACTCGGTGCGGACGATGTAGTCGATTTCCGATTTGCTGTAGCTTTCTGAATCCGGCAGCCGACCCTCATCACCCGACCCATGCGTGGCGATCTGCGTGGCTCTGGTGCCATATCGCGACAGCAGCGCCTCGAGACGCCGTCCTCCAGCGCCCGTTTCCGAGTGAGCCAGAGCCAGCCAACTTGCTCGCGCTGCGGCATCGGCCGGGAAATCCCTGCCGCCGCCGATCGGCATGGCCTGCGTCGTCACCTTGCGGCTGCGCTGCAGGCGGCCGAGCACGGTGTCGGCGACTTCCTCGGCGAAGCCGCGAAAGGTCGTCCACTTGCCGCCGATCAGCGAGATGACCGCGAAAGGTCTGTTCCCATCCGGCTCGGCGACTGGCGCCGAGTGGTCACGGCTGATTAAGCCGGGCACCGATGCATCCGAGGCCGGCAGCGGCCGGATGCCGCTATAGGCATAGACGATCTGGTCGCGTTCGAACGCCATCCCCGGCAGCAGCGTGCGTACGCTGTCGAGCAGGTACTCCACTTCGTCAGGCTCGCAGCGTACCGCGTCGGGATTGTCGGCCTTGATGTCGGTAGAGCCGACCAGCGCCAGGCCGAGATAGTCGTAGACAAGGCAGATGCGGCCGTCATCGGCCTCGAAATAGAGCATGCGCCCGGCAAGGCTTCTGACCAGCTCGTCATGCTTCAGCAGGATGTGCGAGCCCTTGGTACCGCCGATCATCTTCGACGGCGCGCCTAGCAAATCGTTGACATCGTCGATCCATGGACCGGCGGCATTGACCACCAGCTTCGGCCGCACCGAAAAGGCCGCGCCGTTTTTCGGCTGGAAGGTCAGCACGCCATCGGCGGACTTCGCCAGCGCCGTGTAGTTCGCGCTGGCCGAGGCCGTATTTGCCTGCAGCCCATCGAGGATCAGTTCGAGCACCAGCCTTTCGGGATGGCTTATCTTGGCGTCGTAATAGGTGCCGGTGGCGACGATCGAGGGGTTGAGCGCCGGCATCTTGCTGAGCGCCTGGCGCCGCCCGACCATGCGGTGGCGCGGCATGACCTGGTTTCGCGAGCCGTAGAAATCATAGATCATCAGGCCGATCTTGATCAGGATGGCGCCGCGGCTGCGCGGCGCGCTGGTCGAGCCGAACAGCGTCCGCAGCGCCGCCAGCATGCCCTTGCTCCAGGAAAAGATCGGGATGACGGTCGGCAGCGGGCTGACATAGTGCGGCGCGTTTTTCAAAAGCAAATTGCGCTCGAGCGTCGATTGCGCCACCAGCCCGAATTCGCCAGTTTCTAGATATTTCAGGCCACCGTGAATGAGCCGCGATGGCGCGGCACTGGTGCCGGAGCCGAAATCCGCCTTGTCGACGATCAGGCAGCTGACGCCCTGCGCGCACAGGTCGCGAAACAAGCCCGCCCCGTTGATGCCGGCGCCAAGGATGACGACGTCGACCTCGCCGGTCCCGGCCATGGCGGCCAATCGCCCGGCGGGATTTTCCGTAAATGTTGCTTCGCTTGAGCTCATGGCGCTTTCGTCTTGACGATGCGCAGCTTCACGCCGGCCCGTTCGAGGGCCCGCGCCCGCGCATCGCCCAGGCCTTCGGTCGCCAGCACGACGTCGAAGCTGGTCAGATCGTCGAAGACGTGCAGTGCGATCCTGTCGAACTTGGCATGGTCAATCAAAAGGATGCGCTTGACCGATGCGGCCATCATCGCCTGCTTGACCCGCACGACATTGGGGTCCTGGATGAAGGCGGTGGTTCCAGTGATGGCCGAAGCCGAACAGATCAGCACATTGGCGCGCAGCTGCGCCACGGCGTTCTCGCAGACGATGCCGATATAGGCGTTGTAGGTGCCGTGGTACTGACCGCCGAGACAGATGAAGTCGAGTTCGTCGACATTGGTCAGCAGGGAAGCCGTCGCCACTGAATTGGTGATGACGGTCAGCGGCTTGACGTCGAGCAGCAGCGTGGCGACGGCGTTTGCCGTCGAGGAATCGTCCAGCATCACCACTTGGCCGGCCTCGACAAAATCGAGCGCCGCCCGCGCCAGCGCATCCTTCTCGGCCCGATTGACCGTCACCCGGTAGCGGAAGGCGCTTTCATAGAGGCCGGAAGGCTGAACCGTCACCGCACCGTGCAGCTTGCGCAGCACACCCTGCTGCGCCAGCCGGTCGATGTGCCGGTGGATGGTCATGCGCGATACGCCGAAATGTTCGACCAGATCGTCGATGCGCACCTGGCCGAGCTTGATCACATAGTCGGCGATCTCTTCGCGTCGTTCGTCGGCCTTGATCATGCGGTTCCCCCAGTGTCTTGCCGCGCCAGCTTCTCGATCTCCGGCCACTGCGGTTCGAGCGCACCGGCTATGCGGCCATAGAGGGAAAAGCGCTCGTTGAACACAGCACTTGAGGCCGCCATCGGCTCGTATTGGCGTGCCGTCATGCCGGCTTGCCTGGCGCCTTGTTGCGGCGTCGCGAAGATGCCCACCGCGGCACCCGCGCAAAGGGCCGCGCCAAAGGCCGCGGCCTCGTCGGTCGAGGTGACGGTGACCGGGGCATTCAGCACATCGGCAAACATCTGGACAAAGGCCGGATTGCGTGAACCGCCCCCGGTCAGGCGGATCTCGCTGATAGCAAAGCCCTCGCGCAGGGCTTCGACATGGGTGCGATGATTGAAGGCAATGCCCTCTAGAACCGCCTTGAGCATATCGCCGCGATCGTGCCAGCCGTGAAGGCCGACAAAGCTGGCGCTGGCGACATCGCCAAAGGGGGAGCCGAACAGATAGGGATGAAACAGGATGGTCGACCGCTTTTTCAGCGCCGCGTCGATCTCGCCTGCCAGAAACTCGTGGATCGAGCCACCACCGACCGATGCCCTCTCCTGTTCCGAGCGGCAGAACGTGTCGAGAAACCAATCGTAGTTCGCGGTCGAGGCCGGCGATATCGCCATGTTGTTCCAGCGGCCGGCGTCGATGGCGTTGCGACAGAGCCAACGCGGATCGACGCGCGGTTGCGAAGAGACTACTTCGTTGATGGAATAGGTCCCGGCAACAATGGCGAGCACGCCCTCCTCATGGCCGCCCATGCCAAGTGCGGAGCCAGTTACGTCATGCAGGCCGCTCGCGACCGGTGTCCCCTTGGCAAGGCCGGTCATGTCGGCGGCCTCGGCGGTAACGTGGCCGGCGATCTCGGCCGAATGCGCCATCGGCGGCAGCGCGTCGAAAAGATCGTCCAGTTCGAAGATGCGCATCGCTTCCAGCGCGTAATCCTGCGTGCGGAAATCCGTGAATGAGGTGCTTGCCTCGGTACGGTCGGTGCCGATCGTGCCGGTCAGGCAAAAGCGCAGCCAGTCCTTGCAGGCCAGTATATGCCCGATGCGGCCATAGCGGTCGGGTTGGTTCTTCCTGATCCAGGCCAGCAGCGCCGACGGAGCCGAAACGTGCGGCGCCTGTCCGGTGCGCGCCAACGCATTTTGGAAGACCCCGTCCGCCGACCATTGTTCGACAATCTCGCCGGCGCGGCTGTCAAGCGACAGGATACCGGGGCCTAGCGGCCGGCGATCCTTGTCGAGCAAATAGAGACCATCGCCGTGTGCGGTCGCCGCCACCGCCTTGATATCGTTGGCGGGCCGGCCGCACAATGCGATCGCTTCGCGGATGGCATCGGCGGTGGCTTGCCATAGCCTTGCCATGTCGCGCTCCACCCAGCGCGCATGGGGCATCGACTGCGGAACGCGCCGACGCGCCACCGACAACTGCGTGCCATCGGCATCGAAGATCACTGCCTTGGTGACCGTGAGACCGTTATCGATTCCGAGCAAACTGGGCATGGGCGCCGCCGCTTTCAGCAACTGGTGAAGGGCGCTGCAAGGCTAACCTGCAGGTTGGGATAGGGATGACAGACATGACGAAAATCAACGAGCAACGGTGATACAAAAGCGACGCATCCGACGCGGTAAACAGACCATAATAGCATGTTAAGTTAACGTCAACATGTGAGATATTTTTGCGGAAAAGTCTGACGTCATCTGCGACAAAAATTGCCATCCACTCGTACCGCATCCGATGCGGGACGAAGTTCCGGCCAATGCCCAACTGGCCGGATGACCCTCAACCCTGCGCGGCGAGCCAGGGAGCGCGGTACGACTGACGCCGAACGCGCTTCGACTGGCTTTGCAAGTTCCGTGCGCAACGACCGGACAACCCGCGCTTCGGCGCCGTTCAAAGAAAACGCGACGACTCAAGAAGCTCAGCCACCCCGTCCAGTTCCTTGTGCAGGCGATGCCAGCGACGGTCGAGATAAACAAGCGAATGCGCCTCCGGGGGGACCTCGTCCGGCTGCACCTCGCCGTCAAGGAGTTCGGCCGCGACCAGCGTCGCGCCCTCGATCGGCAGGATGCCGAGCCGACGGGCGCGGAACCAGGTCGAAACGCCGGTATAGCGGGGTTCGCCCGTAGGCAGCCGCGCCCAGGCGCCTCCCGGCGGGAAACGTTCCGCGCCGCTCGACGCGCAGAGCTGCGCCAGGTCGATATCAGTGAAGCGCAGCAGGTGGATCACCATGGTCTCGGCCCGTAGCAAGGGCTCGGACGAAGTCGATTTCATGGAGAGCGAGAAAGCGACGACCGGCGGCGCGGCACTTACCGAGATCAGCGAGGATACGGTCATCGCCACCGGCCTGTCGCCGGGGTCGGCCGTGATCACGGCAACACCGGCCGGATGGTGGCGAAAGGCTTCGCGGAAGGCGTTGGTCATCGGATGCGGGAAGCTCATCGACGTCTCTCTTCTGCAGCGTGAATAAGGGCCGGACGGCGTCCGCCGTCCGGCCCTTGCGGACTACTTCTTCTCGATCAGGTCGTAGAACTGCCAGGTGCGATCGCTCCACAGACCGCCGATGTCGCGGCCGGCCGAGGTGACTATCGACGGCGCGATCGTGAAGTGGTTGGCCGCCACCATCATCTCGCGGAAGGTCCGCTGGATCACACCGGCGCGCAGCGACGCGCCGCCGCCCGCGCGGTAGGCGAAGTTGCAGATATCGACGCCAACCTCGTGAATCTCGGATTTGGCCAGATGGACAAGGCTGATCTGCCGCGTCGATACGCTGTTTCCGGCTTCGACCGTCGCCTCGATGTCGCGCCAGACTTCGAAGACGAAGGCGCGGGCAGCGCGATAGCGGGCTTCGGCGCGGCCATAGTCGTGCCAGAACTTCTCGCTCTCGCCGATCAGTCCGGCGCGGCCTGACTTGCTGCGGGCGAACTTGGCAATCTCGTCCAGCATCCGCCGCCCGGTGCCGAGCGCCCAGCCGGTATGACCGATGGCGGCGAGGCCCACGACACCGAGACTGAAGAACTCCTTCTGGCGCAGCGGCGGTGCGGTCAGGATCGGGAAGACGAGATCGTCGGCGATGAAGACATCCTCGGCCGCATAGTCGATGCTGCCGGTGCCGCCGAGGCCCAGAACGTCCCAATTGCCGAGCTGCTTGTGCTGCGAGATCGGCGCATGGGCGCACATGATAATCACATTGCCCTTGTCGTCCTTCGCGGGCTTGCCGGTGCCGTCATCGACGAAGGCGGCACTGTGGCTATAGGTGGCGTGGCTGAAGCCGCTGCCATAGCTCCACTTGCCGTTCAGCCGGTAACCACCGTCGACCTTCTTCAGCATGCCAAGCGGCGCGCCCTGCCCCGAGAAACGGTTGTCGGTGCCCGGCGCGAAAAGCCGCTCGACCGCGCTGTCCGGCAGAAAGGCCGCCGACATCGCACCGATGCAGCAATGCACCATGGAAACCCAGCCGGCCGCTCCCGAATACCAGGTGATCGTCTCCAGCAGTTCGAGACCCTGGGTGGGTCGCAACTGCGCGCCGCCGAGGCTCTCCGCGGCGAAGATATGCGACATGCGCAACGGCTTCAGCAGCTCGAACGTGGCCGAAGTCAGTTCGCCGCTCTCCTCATCGGCGATGGCGTTGGCTTCCAGGGCCGGCCCGATCTCCGCGATCTTCGTCAGCAGGTCGCGATAGTCGGTGGTCGTCCCCCACGAGCTGTGCTTGATGGGTTTGTTCATGTCTTCTCCTCCTTTTTCAAATGCGGTCAGCCGGCGAGGAAGTCGCCGATCTTCCTGAGCGTTTCGGGTTTTTCCTGCATGACGAAGTGGCCGGCGCCCTCGACCAGGATCAGCCGTGCATCGGGCAGCGCCTCGACAAAGAGCGGCGCCTGGCTCGCCGGCAGCAGACGGTCCTTGGTACCCCAGACGATCAGCGTCGGGTTGGTGATGCGCACCAGGAAGCGCCGCAGGTTCGGATGGCCCATGCCGAATGGCGTCAGCAGCCGACCGAGCGTCTCGCCTTCGCGGGCGCGATCGGCGCCGAAGGCCCCCGCAAAGGAGGGGTCGGAACCATCCGGGAAATAGCGCAGCGCCACCGAGACGTCGTGCGCCAGATAGGCCGGCAGCTCTTGCGGCGCGACCGCGCCCAGATCGGTGGCCGGATGCGCGGGATCGTTGAGCCCTGCCGGCGCGATCAGCACCATCTTGTCGAAGCGTTCGCGCGCAAGGCCGGCGAGTTCGGTCGCCATCCAGCCGCCCATGGAAAAGCCGATGAGATGAGGCTTCTCCGGCAGGTCCAGAACATCGAGCAGGTTCAGATAGTGCAGAACCATGTCGGACATCCCGGCCATATGCGGCGCCGGACCTGAAAAGCCGAAGCCCGGATGGCTCGGGCTGAGCACGCGGAAGCGATCGGCGAGGCCTTCGGCAAAGTCGAAGCCTTCAAGCGTCGAGGCGCCGTGCAGGAACAGCACGGGCTTGCCCCGACCGATGGCCTTCACCACCGTTTTCGTGCCACCGACATCGTATTCGAGCGTTTCGAATTGAACGGCCATTCTCATTTCTCCTTAGACAAGTTCCGGTCTCCTCAGACAAGTTCCGGCTGGATCAGCACCTTGCATTGCGTGGTGCGGTGGCGAAGGCCCTCGAAGACCTGCGGAACCGGCGAGAGATCGATCCGATCAGTGATCAAAGCCTGGGGCGCGAAAGGCCCGCCGCGCAGCGCGTCGAGCGCTGGACCGAATTCGTTGCGCTGATGGAAGAAAACCGAAAACAGGAGGTTCACTTCCTTCGTCAGCGCGACGAATGGATCCCATTCGTCGCCGCCGATACACAAGCCGACACCGACCACCGTGCCCTGCGGCCGAACCGCCTTGACCGCCGCGTCGATAAGGCCGCGCTTGCCGACGCATTCGAAGACGATATCGGGGGCTCCTCCGCAGAGATCGGCAAGGCTATCCGCCAGCTTGTTTCCGGACAGCGCGAAACCGGTTGCGCCCAGTGCGAGCGCACGGTCACGCTGATGGCTGTGAATATCGGCCACGACCACACAAGACGCTCCCAGCCGCCGCGCCCAGAAAGCGACGAGCAGGCCGATCGGTCCGGCGCCAAGGATGGCGACCCGGTCTCCGGGCTTCATGCCCGAGCGGACGATGCAGTGCAACGCGACCGAGAGCGGTTCGGCCAACGCACCATCTTCGAGCGCGACATCGTCGGGCAGGATATGGCACTGGCGCGCGGCCACCGTTGCGTATTGCGCATAGCCGCCGCCAATCAGCACCATCTGGGGACAGCGGCCTGGATCGCCTCGCCTGCAGGCCTGGCAGTGTCCGCAGCCGCGCATCGGTACGACGGCCACGCGGTCGCCGATCCGAAGGCCCGTCACCCTTGATCCCAGCGCGACGATGTCGCCGGCGAATTCATGGCCAAGAACAAAACCTCCACCGATGCCGAAAGGGACAGGATCCTCGGTGATGTGCAGGTCACTGCCGCAAATGCCGCAAGCGGCGATGCGCAAGACGACCTCGTCCGGTGCCGGCGTCGGATCCGGCACCATGCCGATCCGCAGCGGCCTGCCGACCGTATCGAAGATGGCCGCTTTCATGAAACCCTCCCTCTCATTGTTTCGGATCGACGAGCTTGCGCCGGATCGGGAACCACGGTGCATCCCATCGTTTCGAGATCAGGCCCCATATGCCGGTGCGGGCGTAGAGCGCGACCAGGAGCGTCATCAGGCCAAGGACGACGAAATAGGTTGCGCCGTATTCACCGAACCAGCGGTCCGCGATGAAGAAGATCAGAGATCCGATCAGAACGCCCTCGATGGACCCGATCCCGCCGACCATGACGATGAAGATCGCGACGTTCGCCCACATCGGATCAAAGGCCGAACCCGGGGTGATGCGCAGCTGCGCCATGAAATAGATCGCGCCCGCAAGGCCGCAGCCGACCGCTGACGCGACGTAGATCAGGAAGCGCAGCTTCACGACGTTCACGCCCTGGCTGGCAGCCGCGACCGGATTGTCGCGCATGGCGATCAGCGCAAGGCCGAAGCGCGAGCGAAGCAGCCAATAGCTGCCGCCCAGCGTGACGAGCAGCATCCCCGCGCAGAGCAGCGACATGGCGACATTCCGCTCGAAGGCCGAATAGTCCTTCATCACGCGAAGCGACATCCCCGCGCCGGAATTGACGAGCGGGAGATTCGAGGCGGCCAGCCGGAATACCTCGGCCACCACCCATGTGCCGATCGAAAAATAGGGGCCATCCAGGCGATGCAGCAGCAGGTAGATCGGCACGGCCAGCGCGGCCGGCGCCAGCAGCGAAAGGAAGACCGCCAGAAACGGATTGATGCCGTAAGTCTGCGCCAACACGAAAAGCGCATAGCCGGCCGCCCCCATGAACGCGTGCTGGCCCACCGAGACGAGGCCGGCATAGCCGGCGAGCAGGTTCCACATCTGCGCGACGGCGATATAGCAGCACAGCACCAGAACCGATCGGATCGTGCCGGTCGACGCCCACCACGGCATGATAGCCACCCCAATCAGCACCAGCACCGCCAGCGTCATCGCGATCCGACCCGACCGGGTCTGGCGCTGGACCAGGACCTCGGGCACTTCGGTTGCAGCATAGGGGATTGCGCTCATGACAATGCCTTTCCGAACAGGCCCTGTGGACGGGTCGCCAGCACGATCAGGAAGACGATATGTCCGGCAAGCACGCCGAAGCCCGGATCGATGCGGAAGCCGATGGCCTGCGAGATGCCGAGCACCATCGAGCCGGCGAAGGCGCCCCATACCGTACCCATGCCGCCGATGATCACCGCTTCGAACGCGTAGATCAGCTGGGCAGGTCCATCGGCCGGCGCAACGGTCGACCGCAACGCCTGGAAGACGGCGGCAAAGCCGAGGATGCCGACCGCCGCCGCTGTCGCCATCGCATAGACGGCGCGCGGGTTGATGCCGGTCATCGCCGCCGCCTCGACATCGGCCGACGCGGCGCGGAGCGCGCGGCCGAAGCGCGTGCGCTTCAGCGTCAGGTCGAGGCCTCCTGTCAATCCCGTGGCGACGGCCAGCACGATCAGCGGCAGGAGGCCGACATAGATACCGCCGATCTCGATGGATTGACTCTCTATTCCATGGCCGGGCAACGATCGGCTGTTCGCGGACCATATCTGCAGCATCAGGTTCTGCAGCGCGATCGACAGTCCGAAGGTCGCGATCAGCGAGGGCAGCGGATCGCTCCCTACCACCCGGTTCAGCACGGCCTTCTGCAGCACCCAGCCCATCAGCACCGCGAGCGGCACCAGTACGATCAGCACAGGCAGCGGCCCCAGACCCCAGGCCGTGGCGATCGAGATGCCAATCAGCGACAAAAGGATCACAAGATCGCCATGGCTGATGTTGACGATCCGCATGACGCCGAACATCAACGCCATGCCGAGCGCATACTGGGCATACATGCCGCCCAGCAGGATCCCTTGCACCAAGGCGTCAAACCACTCCATGGCCTGCTCCAAAATAGGCTTTGCCGATTTGTTCGCGCGTGATTTCGGCGGACCTGCCGGTCAGGGTCACGCGCCCCTCGAGCATGCAGTAGAGGCGGTCCGAGGCGGACCGGGCGAGGCCGACATCCTGTTCGACCACGATCATCGCCGTTCCCGTGGCGCGGATTTCGGGCAAGGCGGCATAGATCTCGCGGATCACCTTCGGCGCAAGACCAAGTCTGATCTCGTCGCAGAGCAGCACGCGCGGCTGGCAGAGCAGCGCGCGGCCGATCGCCACCATCTGTTGCTGCCCGCCCGAGAGGCTCTGGACCTGCGTGCGGGCCTTCTCCTTGAGGATCGGGAACAGCTGATGCAACCGCGGCAGCGTCCATCCGCCCTTGGCGCCTATGCGCGCGGCCTGGTCGATGGCGACGCGCAGATTGTCCTCGACCGACATGCCGGTGAAGAGCCGGCGGCCCTCCGGCACGATGGCGACACCCTTCTGCACCATGCGGTCGGTGGTGGTGCCGCCAACGGCCTCCCCGTGCAGCAGCACCATCTCGCGCCGGACCGGGAGCAGGCCCATGATCGAACGCAGGAGTGTAGATTTTCCTGCCCCGTTGGCGCCGATCAAGGCCACGGCCTCACCCTGGTGCAGCTCGATGTCGACGCCGTAGAGCGCCTGGAAATCGCCATAGCGGGCCAATAGCCCGTGGGTGGAAAGAACGGCCGTCATGCCTCGATCCCCATGTAGACGCGTTGGACCTCGGGCAGCGCAATCACTTCGGCGGGCACGCCTTCAGCGATCTTCTCGCCGAAGTTCAGCACCAACAACCGGTCGGCCACCGCCAGCAGCGCGTGCAACACATGCTCGATCCACACGATGGTGATGCCACGGTCGCGGATGCGGCGCACCAGCGCTACCAGCGCCTTCGATTCATCGTCGGTCAGCCCACCCGCGATCTCGTCCAGCAGCAGCAGCTTCGGATCCGACGCCAGCGCGCGCGCCAACTCCAGCCGCTTGCGATCGAGCAGAGTGAGAGCGCCGGCCGAGACATTGGCCTTGTCGGAGAGCTCGCAATCGCGCAGGACCTGGGCGCAGAAAGCATAGCTCTGCTTCTCGGACCGGCCGCCCCCGAAAGCGGCGGCGGCCAGCAGGTTTTCGAAGGTGGTCATGCCGGAATAGGGACGCGGGATCTGATAGGTCCGCCCGATCCCCATCTGGCAACGCCGGAAGGGCGGCTCGCCGCGAAGCGCGGTGTCGCCGAGCTGGATCTCGCCGCCGGACGTCTTCAAATCGCCGCTGATCATGTTGAACAGCGTCGTTTTGCCCGCGCCATTCGGGCCTAGGATGCCCAGGACCTCGCCCCTATGCACGTCGAAACTCACGTCATGCAGGACGCGGACAGCGCCGAAGGACTTCGACACGCCGTGCGCTTTCAGCAGGATTTCCCTACCCATAACTCTGCCCGCGTTCCCGCTCATGTCACCAGGCGATCGGCTGGATAGCCTGCTGCGGCGCGAAGAGCTGATTGACCGTGTTGTCGACGATCTTCAGGTCATAAGGCCATTTCTCACCCTTCACCCACTGGCCGCCGAAGATCGGCGTCTTGCAGATGTTCTTGTGGGGCGAGCCGTCGAACTTGATATGACCGACCAGCGTCTGCAGATCGGTAGCGACCAGAGCGTCACGATTGGCCGCACGGTCGAGCGGATTGGAAGAGCGCTTCAGGATGTCGAGCGCGACCTCGAGCAAGGCATGCGAATAGCCCAGCGGCTGCGTCCACTGGCGCTTCGAATCGGCCTCCCATTGGCTGGCGATGTCGCTGCTGATCTGCCCGGTCAGCGACGACTTGAACGGGAAGGCCGGGGTCCACCAGACCTCCGAGGACATGCCGTTGCCAAGCGGCCCCATCGCCTCGACACCGCCCGGGAACAGGAGCGCCGCCGCCACCGTGACCGCCTTCGGCTTGAAGCCCTGCTGGTTGCACTGGGTGACGAACGTCTTCAGATCGTCGGGATAGGTGATGCCGCCGATGATCTCGCAGCCCTGCTTCTTGAACTCGGCGATCTGCGCGGAGAAATCATTGGTGCGCGGCTGGAAATAACCGGGCACCACGACCTCGTAGCCGGCCTTGCGGGTCGGCGCCGGCAGGCCATATTCGTCGTTGCCCCAGGTCTCGCCGTCGATGTTCTGGGGAAACAGCATCCCGACCTTCTTGTTGGTCTCCAGATGGTTCCAGAGTCCGACGAAGGTGTTCAGCGCCTCGTCGAGGCCCCAGAAGAAATGATAGGTCCAGTCGAAGGTCTGCTTGCCGCCGCCGCGCGGCATGATCACCGCTTGCCAGGGAGCGCCGGAGGAAATGCAAGGGGTCTCATAGAGCTCGGCCTGCTCGGCGGCGGGCAGGATCGTGTCGGTGGTCGACGCAGGGACGAGCAGATGCACCTCGTCGTTCAGGATGAGGTTGCCGGCGATTTCCGATGCCTTGTTCGGATTGGACTGGCTGTCGCGATCGAGGATCTCGATCTCGTAAGTATTGCCGTCGGCGCACTGCAGCTGGCCGCCGAGCAGAGCGCGGATCTTCTGCAAGGTGTAGCCATCCGTTTCGCCGAAGAGGGCGAGCGGACCGGTCGTCGGGCTGAGGTAGCCCAGCTTGATCTTCCCCGCCGTCGCGGCGCGCACATAGGCCGGCATGCCCAGCGTGCTGGCGGCAACGCCGGCTCCAATCCCCTTCAGCACGCTTCGACGGCTGGGCCGCAAGCCCGATTTCACCAGTCTGTTGTAGTAGCTCATCGTCGGTTCCTCCCTGGGTTAAGTTTCTCCGGCCCACGGGACCGGTCTCAGTTCAAAGCGTGTTCAGGTCATCCGCAGCAGCGAGCCGCCATCGATGACGATCAGCGAGCCCGTCACGTAGGAAGCGGCAGGCGACGCCAGATAAAGCGCCAGGCCCTTGATCTCTTCCGGGTCGCCGATCCGACCGAGCAGCGACTGGGCCTCGAAGGCCTCGCGGTCCGCCGGATTGCGCAGCCGACCGCCGGCGATGTTGGTGATGAACGGTCCGGGCAGGATGGCATTGATGCGGATGTTGTAGGCGCCAAGCTCCATCGCCATGTGGCGAACGAGATGGTTCACCGCGGCCTTGGCGGGCATGTAGGGCGTGCCCACGATGCTCTCGTTGATCAGCGATGCAATGGACGACGTGACGATGATCTGGCCGCCGCCATTCGGCTTCATGTGCCGGACGGCATGTTTGATCGTGGTGTAGACCGAGGTCAGGTTGATCTCGATCACCTTGTCCCAGTGCTCGTCGGGCAGGTTCTCGATGGCGCCCTCGGGGTTCCTTTCGCCCGTCGGGGTGTTGAAGCCCGGTCCGGCATCAATCCCGGCATTGGCGAACACCACGTCGATCGAGCCCGCTTTCCCGGCCACCTTGTCGAAGGCTGCGGCCATGGCCGCACGGTCGCCGACGTCGACGGCCTCGCCCCAGACATCGCCACCCGCCGCCTTGATCGCCGTCACGGTCTTCTCCAGCCCCGTTGGGTTCAGGTCGAAGATGCAGACTTTTGCCCCATGCTCGGCCATGATCTCGGCATAGGCCTGTCCGATGCCGCTGGCGCCGCCGGTGACGATCACCGACTTGCCCCTGACATCGAACATCTTCTCAAGTGCAGCCATCAGTTTCCTCCCTTGCGCGACAGCACGAAATCGAACTCCACGTCGTAGAACGGGGACGCAACCTCGACCCTGGCGGCAGCTTCGGCGTCCTCGACCTTGCGGAATTCGGCGAGCAGGCTCTTCTTCACGCCGAAGACGGCATCTGAATCGATGTACGGGTCGTCCGGGTCGAAGATGTGCGTGGTCAGCGCTTCGAAGCCCTCGGCCTCGACGATGTAGTGGAGATGCGCCGGACGATTGGGGTGACGCCCCAGCGCGCCCAGCAGCTTGCCGACTGGGCCATCATCCGGGATCGGGTAGTATTTGGGCTTCACGCCGCGAAACCAGTAGCGCCCGTCCGTGCCGGTGCGAAAGACGCCGCGCAAGTTGAAGTCGGGCTGGATGCCCTTCTGCTGCACGTCGTAGAAGCCCTCGTCATTGGCCTGCCAGACGTCGATCTTGGCGCCTGCGATCGGGTTGCCCTCGGTATCGAGGATGCGGCCATGCACGAACATGGGCTCGCCCTTCTGGTCGAGGCAGATGTTGGAGCCCATCGGCAGCTCGGGGGCGTCGGCGACGTGGAAGGGTCCCAGCACCGTCGATTCCGAGGCGCCCGACGGCTTGCGGTTGTTGATCGCATCGACCAGCATCGAGATACCGAGAACATCCGACAACAGGATGTATTCCTGCCGCCACTCGTTGCAGATCTGGCCTGTCCGCGTCAGGAACATGATCGCGCCGAACCATTCCTCCTGTGTCGGCTCGATCTCTTTCACCGCCTCGTGCAGCTTGCGGGTGATGACCTCCATCACCTCTTTGAGCCGCTCATCCCCAGCGTTCCTGTTCCGCGCCACCACGACCTCGGCCGAGTTCGCTTCGGTGAAATAGCCGGATTCGTGTTCGTCGATCATGCGATCCTCCTCAGCGCGCCAGAACGGATTTGAAGATCCGGCGCAGTTCGGCCGCCGGCTCGGCCGCCAGCGTTTCGGAGCGCCAGGCGACGTGGTGGTCGGGACGGACGATCAGGCAGCCGGTGTCGCGGATCTCCCGTGCGCCGGCCCAGTCGCCGGTATGATCCTCGATCGCGCGGCGCGGGCCGATCACATGGCTGCGGATCGGCAGACCGAGCTCCGCGCCCACCGTCTCCGCCGCGGCGACCCACGCCTCTCCGCCAATGCCGGTCAACAGCGTGAACTCGCCATGCCCGCAAAGATCGAGCGTCGAGACCTTCCTGCCCGAGCGCTCGAAGACCCAGACATGCGGCAAGCGCGCGCCCGGCCAGGTTGTCGGCGCATAGTGCAGCTCGCGATCCTTCTCGAAGGCCGGCTCGCGCTGGCCGTCGGTCACCACCGCGCCCGAGGCATAGCGCTGGTTCATCTCGACGCCATGGGCGTCGAACTCGTACTTCTTGAAGGCGATGGCCTTGCGGAGCGCCTCGCGCTGCGCTTCGGCGACGGGCGTCGCATCGGCGCGAGCCTCCATGTTCCTCTGGATCTTGTCGTGATCCACGCCGCCGTCCATGCCGAGCGCCTCGAAGATCGGTCCGAATTCGGCGATGGACTGGTTCGCCCGTGTCACGATCTGGCGCGCGATCGGTGCGCGCTCGGCCGAGAAGCTGTCCAGAAGCCCGACCCCCGCCTGCCCCTTGATGACCTTGGCAAGCTTCCAGGCGAGGTTGAACCCGTCCTGGATCGATGTGTTCGAGCCGAGCCCGTTCGAGGGCGGATGCCGGTGCGCGGCATCGCCCATGATGAACACCCGCCCCTTCTGCATCTGCGTGGCGAAGCAATTGTTCACGGTCCAGGTGTTGGCGCCCAGGAGCTCGATCTCGAGCGCGGGATCGCCGACCAGCTGACGCGCGACCTCGGTGGCCAGTTCCGGCGTCACCTCCGGCGGCGGCTGGTTGATGTCGTAGCCCCAGACGATCAGCCACTCGGTCCAGGGCCGCACCATGCGAACGAGGCCCATGCCGATGCCGCCGACGTCGGCGCCGGGCTGCATGACCCAATAGAGGACGCTTGGCCGGTGGGCGACATATTTCGAGAGATCGGCCCTGAACAGGATGTTCATCGAGCCGCCGACGCCCATCTTGCCTTCGAGCGGCAGGCCCAGATGCTCGGCCACCAGCGAGTTGCCGCCGTCGGCACCGACGAGGAACTTCGACCGCACGGTGAAATCCTTGCCCGACAGCCGATCGTGGCAGGTCGTCGTCACGCCGTCCTCATCCTGGACATGGCTGACATATTCCGTGCTCATGCGTGCCTGCGTCCCGCGGGCGCAGGCCGACTTGAACAGGATCGGCTCCATGAAGGTCTGCGGCAGATCGTTCATGAAGCAGGGAGACGACAGGAGATGTTCGGCCTTCGAGAGCGGGTGGATGCCCCAGCTATTCATGCGGCCGATCTCCTCGCCGGCCAGGCTTTCGCAGAACACGTTCTCGCCCATCAGCTCCTGCGGGGAGGCGTGCATCATGGCCTCGGCCTCTACCTCCGGCCCAAGGTCGCGCAGCACTTCCATCGTGCGCTGGTTGGTGATGTGGGCACGCGGCGTGTTCGACAACCAGCGATAGCGATTGACGATCATGTTGGCGACGCCGTAGCTGGACAGCAGCGCGGCGGTGGCCGAGCCGGCTGGGCCAGTGCCGACGATCAGCACGTCGGTTTCGATATCCGCCATCAAATTCCTCCCTTGATCTTCGGACCGGTCAGCCTGCGGCGGACCGGAAACAGGTGCAGGCCCTTGCGGGACGCAATCAGCCCCCACAGCCCCTTTGGCGCAAAAAGCATCACGACGACGGCGATGAGGCCGAGCGTCATCAAGTACCAGCTGCCGTAATCGGCCAGCGCCGAGCGCAGCGCGAAGAAGACCAGCACACCGAGGATCGGCCCCTCGATGGTGCCGATGCCGCCGATGACGACAATGAAGATGACGTTGGCGGTCCAGTCGGTGACGGCAAAGGCCGCGCTCGGCGAGATGCGGGCCGTCTGCAGGAAGATCAGCGCGCCGGTCAGCCCGGTGGCGGCCGCGGCGATCAGAAAGACCGCCCATCTGAGCCGGCCGGTATCGACGCCCACCGATTGCGCCGCGTCGACATTGTCGCGCACGGCCGCCAGCGCCAGCCCGAGGCGACTGCGCAGCAGCCAATAAATGCCTCCCGTCACGGCCACGAGCAGCGCCAAAGCCAGCCAGTAGGCCATAACATCGCGTGCCGCGGCCTCGCGGACCCCGAACAGCGCCCGGACCGCATCGGTGCCCAGGATACTGCTCGTCGCCTCGCGCGGCAGCGAGGTGCCGGTGCCGCCACCGAGCGCCTTCCACTGCGCGACCAGCAGTCGCGTCACTTCGGCGATCACCCAGGTGCCGATGGCGAAATAGGCGCCCTGCAAACGGAACGCGAAGAAGGCCGTCGGAACCGCCAGCACCAGAGCGGCAAGGCCGCCCAGCGGGATCGCCAGGACCGGATTCCAGCCGAGCAGGATCACGCCGGCGAACATCGCATAGGCGCCGATGCCAACGAAAGCCTGCTGGCCCACCGACACCAGGCCGCCATAGCCCGCCAGCAGGTTCCATATCTGCGCCAGCGTCAGCATGGTGAGGATGAAGAAGAGATCCTGTATGACGCCACGCGAGGCCACGGCAGGCAGCGCGAGCGCGGCGACGATGAAGATCGGCACGATGATCGCGGTCACGGTTCCGGCGCGGGTGCGGGTTGTCAGTCGATACATGCCGCCCCCTCAATCCACTGCGCGCGGAAAAAGCCCGCGCGGCTTGAGCAGCATCACGGCCAGGAAGGCGATGTGGCCGGCCAGGATCTGCCATTCCGGACTGAGCGCGGCGCCAAACGTCTGCGCCACGCCGATGATGATCCCGCCCGCGAGCGTCCCCCACAGGCTGCCGAGGCCGCCGATGATCACCGCCTCGAAGGCATAGATCAGCCGCGCCGGTCCGATCGAAGGATCGAAGTTCGCCCGCATGCCGAGATAGAGTGCCGCCAGCGTCACGACGACCATGGCGATCCCGGTGGCGATCGCGAAGATCCGCTTCGGCTCTATCCCCATCAGCCCCGCCGTCACGACGTCGTCCGAGGTGGCGCGGAAGGCACGGCCGAGGGCGGTGTGGTAGAAGAGCGCGTTGAGCGCAATGATCATCACGATCGCCGAGGCAAAGGTCATCAGCGGCATGATCCCCACCGTGACCAGCCCGAGATCGAGCGATGCCCCTTCCAACGCGCCCACCGGGATGCGGCGGCTGTCGGCGGAGAAGGCCTCGAGCAGGCCGTTCTGCAGGGCGACCGACAGGCCGAAGGTGACCAAAAGCGGCGGCAGGATGTCCTTGCCCAGCACGCGGTTCAGAACGGCGGTCTGCAGCAGCCAGCCGAGCGCGAACATCACCGGCATGGCGACCAGAGCGGCAATCCAGGGCGACAGGCCGAGCAGCGTGACGCCCATCAAAACCAGATAGGCGGCAAGAATGATGAGGTCGCCATGGGCGAGGTTCACCAGCCGCATGATACCGAAGACGAGGCTCAATCCCGCTGCGAACAAGGCATAGAGCCCGCCCAGCAGAATCCCTTGCACGAGGGTGTCCAGCCAGATCATCGCCGCGCCACCTCGATCAGGCCATAAGAGCGCTGCGCGAGCAGATGACAGAGCCTCGGTTGCCGCGTCATGCCGCCACTCCGAAATAGGCGGAATGGATGTCATCGCGCGTGACCTCGGCCGTCCTGGCGGCCAGCGTGACGCGACCCTCCATCATACAGTAGACGCGGTCGGCGACCGCCAGCGCCCTGCCGATATCCTGCTCCACCAGCACGATCGCGGCGCCTCCTGCGCGGATCTTGGGAAGGGCTGCGTAGATATCGCGGATGACGACCGGCGCCAGGCCGCGGCTGATCTCGTCGCAGAGCAGTAATTCGGGGTTCGACATCAGCGCCCGGCCGATCGCCACCATCTGCTGCTGGCCACCCGAGAGCGCTGTGCCGGGCCTCTTGCGCCGCTCGCGCAGGATCGGAAAAAGGTCATAGACGGCGTCGAGGTTCCACGGCCCCGGCACCTTGCGCGCGTGCCCGCCGACCAGCAGGTTTTCCTCGACGGTAAGCGAAGGGAACAGCCGGCGTCCTTCCGGCACCATGGCGATGCCGCGCTTCATGATCTCGGCCGAAGACAGCGCGCCAATCGGCTCGCCCCGGTGCAGCACCATGCCGGGCGCGTTGCCGATCACACCCGTGATCGAGCGCATCAGCGTGGATTTGCCGGCGCCGTTGGCGCCGATGATCGCCACGCATTCGCCCACCGCGACAGTGATATCCACACCGAACAGCGCCCGGAACTGGCCGTAATTCGCGGTGAGGCCGCGCGTTTCCAGCATCAGACCTCGAGCCCCAGATAGATTTCGCGAACCGCCTTCGAGGCCATGATCTCATCAGGCGCACCGATCCCGATCACACGCCCGAAATCCAGCACGAGAAGCCGCTCTACCACCGAATTCAGGGCGTGCAGCACATGCTCGATCCAGATGATTGTCGTGCCCCTGGCATGGATCGCCTTGATCGTCGCGACCAGGGCCTTGCATTCGCCCTCCGTCAGACCGCCGGCGATCTCGTCCAGAAGCAGAAGCTCAGGGCCTGTCGCCAGGGCGCGGGCGAGTTCGAGGCGCTTGCGGTCGAGAAGGCTCAGCGAGCCGGCCACGAAATTGGCCTTCCTGAGAAGCTCCGTCTCCTCGAGGATACCAGCGCAATCGTCGACCATCTCGGCCTCGCGTGCGCCGCGGCCGAAGGCGGCAGCGGTCAAGAGATTTTCGAACACGGTCAGCCCCTCGAAAGGCTGCGGAATCTGGAAGCTGCGGCCAACGCCCATGCGCGCCCGCTCCATCGCCGGAGCACGGGTCACGTCGCGGCCGAGCAATTCGATGCGACCCTCATTTGCAAACAAGTTGCCGGTGATCAGGTTGAAGAGCGTCGATTTTCCGGCGCCGTTCGGGCCGATAATGCCCAGCGCTTCGCCGCGCGGCACGCTGACGGTCACGGAATCCGCAACCTTCAAGGCGCCGAAGGACTTCGAAACGTTTTCCAGCCTGAGTATCATCACTGTCATCCTTGGGTCGCGCCGAACGAGGGCGGCGGTATCAGCCGCCCTCGGCAGCGTCAGGCCAGGGCTTCCATCTTGCCGGCGGTGGGTATCTGGGAGGCGCCGGCGTTTTCGACGATCACCAGATCGAAGCCGCCACCGGCCTTCTTGCGCCACTGCCCGCCGACGAGCGGCGTCTTGCAGACGTTCTTCGCGGCGAAAGGTGGCAATCCCGCACCGCTCCAGGCCACCTTGCCCACTACCGTCGTCATGTCGGTGGCCGCTATCGCCGCCGCGATCGCCTCGGCATTGGTTGGATCCGACACGCGGCCCATGACATTGGCCGCCACCTCGAACAGCGAATGGACAAAACCGATCGGCTGGGTCCAGGGACGGCCGGTCTTGGCGGTGAAATCCGCAGCGAGTTCGGCCGAACTCTCGCCCGTCAGCGACGATTTGAACGGATGCGAGGCCGACCACCAGACCTCGGACGAGAGGTTGTGGCCGGCGTCGCCGAGCGTCTCGACCGATTGCGGGAAAAGGATCGCCTTGGCCACCGTCACCGCCTTGGGCTTGAAGCCCTGCTGGCGGGCCTGGTTCCAGAAGGTGGTGAAGTCGGGCGGAATGACCACCCCGGTAACGATCTCGGCATTGGCGGCTTTGAAGGCGTTGACCTGCGCGGTGAAATCGTCCGAAAGGTTCTGATAGCGGCCAGGATCGGCAAGGCTGAAGCCGGCGGCGTCGAGGCCGGGCTTCAACCCATTCTTCGGGTCGCCCCAGGCATTGCCGTCGGCATCGTTGGGGAACAGCCCGCCCACCTTGCCGTTGGTGGAAAGCTGCTTCCACATGCCGGTGTAGACGGCGATGATGTCTTCGAGACCCCAGAAATAATGATAGGCGAAGTTGAAAGGCTTCCACGAGGCCGGATCGGCCGGACTGCCCTGCTGGCCGATGAACCAGGGCTGCCACGGCGCCATCGTCGAGATGACCGGCACGCCCTCCGCCTCGCAGGTGGTGGCCACTGGGTTGGTGTTCTCGGGCGTCGAGCCGACGAGCATCAGGTTGATCTCGTCATCGACGATCAGGCTCTTCGCCACCTCGGCCGCGCGATTGGGGTTCGACTGGCTGTCCTTGACGATGACCTCGAAGTTCTTGCCTGCCTCGGAAGCGAGGAAGGCCTTGATGTTGTAGGCATCGCTCTCCGCGAAGCCGGCAAGCGGCCCGGTCTGCGGCGAAACATAGCCCAGGCGGATCTTGGCGCCTTGCGCGATGGCCGGCGTCGCCAGGCGCGAACCGGCCAGCGCCAGGCCTGTCGCCGCCGAGGCTTTCAGTAGGCTACGTCTTGTGATCATGTGTAGTTCCTCCCTCTTGTTTTATTCTCAAGCCCCCGGACGGCGTCCCTCCCACGCCGCCTGAAGGAGTTCCCTTATCGATCCTGGATCGATTGGCCTCGGATTCGCATAGGCATTCTTGACCGCGATCGCCGCCGCGCGGTCGAGATCGGCCTCCTCGATGCCGATCGCCTTCAGGCTCAGCGGGGAGCCGACCGACTGTGCGAAATCCCAGAGCCCGCCGCCCGCCGAGCCACCACCGAATGCCCTAGTGATCGGACGCAACAGATCAGGCACCGCCGTTTCGTTGAAGGCGGTCGTGTACGGCAGCAGGATGGCGTGGGTCTCGGCATGCGGCGCATCGAACGAGCCGCCGAAGACATGCGCCAGCTTGTGATGCAGCGCCATCGAGACATAGCCGAGCGCGGTCGAGCAGCACCAGGCCGCATAGAGCGCCTGCGTCCGCGCCGCGCGATCCTGCGGGTCGCGGATCAGCCTTGGAATGCCGTCCTTGAAGGCAATCATGGCATCCCTGCACATGAGCACGATCACCGGGTTGCGATCGGGGGCATACAAGGCCTCCATCGCATGAGCGATCGCGTTCATCGCCGAGGTGACGGTGAGACTTACCGGCAGGCTCAGTGTCAGATCGACGTCGTAGATCACCGTCTCGGGGCGAATGTCCGGCGAGCGGCGGGTAGTCTTCTCGCCGGCCGCCGTCTCGCCGAGGATGTCGGTCATTTCCGAGCCGGCATAGGTGGTGGGAATGACCACCTGGTCGGCGCCCGTGCGCACGGCAATGGCCTTGCCGAGCCCGGTGGTCGAGCCGCCGCCGAGGCTGACGACCGCCGAAGCGCCGCTGCCGCGGAAGGCACCGACGGCCTTTTCCGTGACCTCGACAGGGGTATGCATGACCGCGCCGGCAAATATCCCGGCGGCGAGGCCACCAAGGCTTACGGCCAGTCTTTCCGCATCGCCCATCTGATGCGGTGTCGAAAGCACCATCACCTTGTCATGGCCGAGCCGCCGGACTTCCTCTTCGACGCGAGCCATGGTGCCGGCACCGAAGACCACCCGTGTCGTCAGGCCCGGAAAGGTGAAGCTGTCCATCATCGCGCCGCCTCCATGCGCGGGCCACGCCCGGCGGCGAGGTCGTCGAGGATGGTGCCCAGCATGACGATCTCGGCGTCCGAGACCTCATGGCCCCGTCCCGGGAAGAGATCGGCCCGCAGGCTCGCGCCAATGCGGCCCAGCGACTGCGCGGCATCGGCAAACGCCGAGACTGGTATCCAGGGATCGGCATCGCCGCCGGAAAGATAGATCGGCATTCCGGCCGGCGCGGCCTCGGATCTTTCGTCCGCCGGAACGCCGACACGGCAGCCCGTGAAGGCCGCCAAAGCATCCGGCGGCGGCAGCCCCGCGCAGAGGTATTCGATCGACAGACACGCCCCTTGCGAGAAGCCCGCGAGAAGAAGCGGCAGTCCGGGCAGTTCGGCCCGCGCCGCGACCATTGCGGCCGCAAGGTGGTCGAGCGCGTCGGAAAGCTGCGCCCGGGCGACCGGCGTCAACGGGTCGACGGCACGCGCCTCCCACCACATGCCGTGTGGTGCACGCGGCAGGATAAAGGCCACGGCGGTTGCGGAAAGCCGCGACAGCACATGGGACTGCATCTCTTCGGGCGATTGGCCACGGCCGTGGACGAAGACGCAGATCGCCTTCGCTTCCGGGCCTCTTGGCCCAAGCCGGAGCGGACCGCTGCCTGAACTCACGTGAAATCCGCCTCTTCCAGGCCGACCTGCAATTCGCTCTCACGATCTTTGAACCACGGCGGGAAGACCAGCGTCTTGCCGATCTGGCCCGGGGGCTCGTCCTTGGCCCAGCCTTCGGGCGTAGTCCAGGCAATTTCGAACAGCGCGCCTCCGGGGGAGCGGACATAGCAGGACTTGAAGTAGTTGCGGTCCTTCTGCTCCGAAATATCGGTGAAGCCGAGGCCCTCGATATGAGCGCGCAGTTTCAACTGGTTCTCTTCGTCGCCGGTGTTGAGGGCGAGGTGGTGGATCGTGCCGCCCGCCAGCGTCCAGGTGCCCTGCGGGCTGTCGCGGTCGACAATGACCTCCACGCGCTGAGCGACGCCGGTCGCGTCGGGCACGCGGAACACCAGTCCCTCATGGTCGTCAGCCTCTTTCTCCAGCGGCAACGCGATGGTCAGGAAGTCGTCCATCGCAGTGCGATCCATCACCGCCACCACGGCGCCGTATATTCCCTTGATGCCGTGCGCCTTGCCGATGCCCTGCGCCTCGTTGGTGATCGGCGCGCGCGTATCCCTGTCGCTTTCCACCAGCTCGTGCGGAATGCCGCAGGGATGTGCGAAAGCCGCACGGTCGGCGCCAAAACGAGTGATCTTGGTGGCCTCGATGCCGCGCGCGTTCAACCGGTCGACCCAGAAATCCGCGGCCCCCTTGGGAATCGACTGCATGATGGTGCGCGACTGGTTGGACCCGCGGCGGCCATAGACGCCTGGCTTGCGGAACGGGAAGGTGGTGATGATCGTCGAGGCATCGCCGTTGGGCGAGCCGTAATAGAGGTGATAGACAGGGATGACGCCGTCGAACAAGACGGTGCGCTTCACCGAATGCAGGCCCAGTGCCTTGGTATAGAAATCAAAATCTTCCTGAGCGCTGTCGGTCGAGAGCGTCAAATGGTGGTAGCCGCTGACACGTGCCATCGGTCATCTCCTCCCAGAGGTTTCGGTTTCGCCCCGCCGCTGTGGACAGAGCACGAGGTTGAGGTCGAGCGCGTGCTTCCGTTTTCCTCCGTTGGGCGGCAGCGCGCGGAACTCGGCCATGAGTTCGGGTTTGACCCCGAAGATGGCATCCCGGCCGATCGCAGGGTCCGACCGGTCGAAGATGTGGGTCGTCAGCGTCTCGAAGCCCTCCGCCGAGACGCGAAAATGGATATGGGCCGGCCGCTCGAGGCCAAGGCCAAGCGCCGACATCAATTGACCGACCGGTCCGTCCGATGGCAGCGTGTAGCCCTTCGGCTTCACCGTCACGAAGACGAAGCGTCCCTGCGGATCGGTGCGGAACCGTCCACGCAAATTGAATTCCGGCTGCCTGTCGGGTTCCTGGTTCTCGTAGAGACCCTCGGCATTGGCCTGCCAGATCTCGACCATCGCATCGCCGATCGCATCGCCGTCGAGCGCGACGATCCGGCCCGCAACCTCCAGCGGCTCGCCCTTGTGATCGCGCGAGATGTTCGCGCCGAGCGGCATCACCGGCACGTCGGCCCGGTAGAAGGGGCCGGCCAGGGTGTTTGGGGTCGCCCCAACAGGGCGCGGGCTGTTCTGATCCTCGATCAGCGACGACACGCCCAGGACGTCGGCGAACAGCACCCATTCCTGGCGCCGCGCATCGGCGTAGTGGCCAACCTCGGTCAGAAAATCGATCGCCTGACGGAACTCCTCGCCCGAGGGTCGCAGCTCGACGATCAGCGCGTGCAAACCGTCGACGGCTGCCTGCGCCGCCGCCGCCAGGCGGGACTGGCCCATTGCCGTCAGGCGCCGTGAGAATTCCTCGGCCTGCGTCGAGATCGCCTTGGGGAATTCATCTCGCTTCGGGTCGTGCTGGCCGTGCATTCCGCCGGGGCCTCCCTTCCCCTTGCCAAGCGGGATAGCACGGCCCGACGCGATGCTTGATGAGATGTGGCGTCCCTTGTATAGCGTTTTGCTATGAAGCTGAACGAGCGCCACCTCATGCAGCTCGCCGCGGTGCTGGATGCCGGCGGCGTGTCGGAAGGAGCCGCTATGCTGGGCCTGACCCAGCCGGCGGTCAGTCGATCGCTGGCCATGCTGGAGGCGCGGGTGGGCGAGCCGCTTTTCCTCAAGGGTCGCCGGCCGCTGCAGGCGACACCGCTCGGCTTCCAGTTGGCGGCGCAGGGCCGCACGATCATCACCGCGTCGCGCAAGGCGTCGGATGCGGTCCAGGGCTTCATGAAAGGCACGAAGGGCGTCGTCCGTGTCGGCGGCGTGCCCTTCTTCATGGATGCGATGATCAGCCGGATGATCGGAGAATTCCAGAAGCTCGAACCCGAGGTCACCGTTCAGCAAAGCTATATGAACCTGCCCGAGATGGTCGCGGCGCTGGAGAGCAACCAGATCGATCTCGGGATCGTGCCGATCGGCGTGCTCGACCTGGGACCCGGCTTCGAATTCACCGAAATCCTGCCCGGACGCAACGTCGTGGCTTGCCGGCCCGACCATCCCCTGCTGCGAAATCGCCGCCTCAGGGCGCATGACCTGACCAGCTTTCCCTGGGTAGCCCCCCTACCCGGCTCTCCGCTGATGTCGGACCTGCAGATGATCCTGATGAGCATCGGCATGTCGGACCTCAACGTCCGCTATTCGGGAGGCTCGCTGATGAGCGTGATCAACTTCCTTGCCGAAACCGATGCGCTGGCGGTGCTGCCATTCTCCGTGGTCTTCGCGCAGCGCAAGGAAAACCGGGTGACGGTGCTGCCCTATGAAATTCCGCAGCCCAGCCGCTCACTCGGCATCCTGCGCCGGGTCAGCGGACCGCGCTCGCCGGCGGCAGAGCGCTTCGCCGGCCACGTCACGACCGCCTTCGAGAATCTGAAGCACATCATCAAACGGCACGAGAATGCCGTCGTCTGGGGGCGGTAATCCAGCCGACATGGCACCCCTTACAGCTCCAAGAGCCAGGAGCGGACGTTTGGAGCAGCGAGACGATCGGGCGTCCATTGGCCAGTCTCGTTTTTCCCGAACGGGATCCCGATTTGAGGAGCTGAAGGGCACGCCGGTGAGCGCCAGGATCAGCGAAGCTGGTTCATGGCGCCTATTCAGCATCGCCAGCAATGAAGTGCGGCTCTCCCACCCCATTCCGTGCAGGAATGGAACTCCCGTGCCTGTATTCGGTTGGGTACAAAGCCGGCGTCCCACACGCGCAGACAAGGGTGCGCTGAGGTGACAGATGCTCGACGACGAAGAGACCGAAGGTTTGTAAGTGCGAATATCGATCTTGGTTGAGCCTCCTATCACCGGTTTGCCTTCACCTCACGGCGAGGGTAACTCCGCGCGACCAGATCAGCTAATGTCCTCCAAGACCCCGGGCGTCATCTACGACATCAAGGGTCTGTTCCCCAGGCATGTTACGGATGGGCGCTTCTGATGAGGGTTCTGGTCACCGGCGCGGCCGGCTTCATAGGGTATCACGTAGCCAAGCGGCTGCTGGAGCGCGGTGACGAGGTCGTCGGCATCGACAACGTCAACGACTACTACGATCCGCAGATCAAGGAGGCGAGGCTGCGGCTCCTGGACGAGGCGAGCCGCAAGACCAATGCCGGCTATCATTTCATCCGCGGCAATCTCGCCGACAAGAGCGTGGTCGACGCCTGCT